>JAPKZL010000001.1 GCA_026393795.1 Candidatus Aminicenantes bacterium
CGTTTTAAAGAGAGCCGGTATGCCGAAGATTCTGCGTTAGTCAGGAATTTTTTTTCAGCCACCCTTTTGCCGACCATCAGGAAGTTGCCGAAGGCCCACCAGGCCAGCAGCAGGCTCAGGGGAGGAAAAGCCCCGGCCAGGACGTACCAGCCGATCAGGAAGCGGATCGGATTGTTGGCCGATTCCAGCGTGGAATCCAGGTAGGGAACATCCTTCACCCGGATGGGAGGAACATTGTACAAAAGCCCGGCCAGAAGCAGCGCGCCCAGGCTGAGAACGAAGGCCCGGGAGTAGAAAGCGTTGGCAACGGCCAAGGAGGCGGCCACCAGCGCCACCCAGCCGACAAGCAGCAACTTGATGCTGATCTCGTTTTTGACCAGGGGGCGGTGTTTCTTGCCGGGATGGAAAGCGTCAAAGGGGGCGTCGGTGATCTCATTGATGATGTAATTGGCCGTGGAAACCATCCAGGTCAGAACGAACGCCAAGCCGATTTTCAAGAACGCAAGTACTGTCAGCAATGAGCCAATCCCAGCGGGGTTGACCAGGAAAACGGCGGCGAACCCGACCAGGATGGCCAGGCTGCGCGGCCAGCGTTCCAGCCGCAACGAAGCGATATACAGGCTACTTTTGTTTCTTTCTGGCATAAATTTCCCAAGAATCGGCCAATTGCAGCCTGAAGTGTAGCTTTTTCAGCGGCTTTTGTAAAGCCTTGCCCTTTAAAAAAGGGAACAAGCGGGTCAGCAGGTAGTAGGACGAAAAATTCCAGGCAAAGCGCTTGCGCAGCGCGATATCGAAGCCGTGCTCCCGCAAGAGGCGGTCCAGGGAACGGTGGTTGAAAAAATTAAGATGGGCGATGCGGTAATGCCACCAGCGGCCGCCCATGATCCGGGCCGCCAGGCTGCCGATGTCGGGGGTGACGATGACCAGCATGCCGTTCGGGGACAGCCAGCCGTTCAAGCGCGCCAGCAAGGCGCCCGGGTCGGTCACATGTTCGAGCACGTCGAGCAGGGTGATGACCGCGAATTTCCCGCCGGAGTTGAATTGCTCCACCGTGCCGCAAAACAGTTCCAGGCCGTAGAGTTTTTTCGCATCGGCGACCAGGGCAGTGGACGGTTCAATGCCTGAAACCGCATAGCCGGCGCTCCTGGCCAGGTTAAGGAAAATGCCGCTGGCCGCCCCGACGTCCAGCAGCGGAGAACCGGCCGGCGCAAAGGGTTGCAGCCTTTTCAGAATCGTGGAAAAATTGCGGCCGCGCCCCTCGTCTTCCTGGCTGTATTCCTCGTCGGCCAGCGCCGCGTAAAAATCCGCGATCTCGTCCTGGGTCGGGGCCGGGTTGGCGAAGACGAAAGAGCAGTCGCGGCAGGAGAAAAAAGTCCAGCGCGTTCCGTAATGGCTGTCGGTGATCCTGAAATCGGCGGCGCTGATTTTTTCCGGAATGACGGTGCCTTTTTTAAAAAGCGCGATGTTCCGGCTTTGGCAGAGCGGGCAGCGGTCGAGAACGGCGAGCTTCATTCTTTTTTTTCTTGTCGGACTGGTCCGACAGGTCCGACTGGTCCGACTTCTTCCTGAGCAAGAAGCTTCCTCTGCCAGAACTCAAGGTTGATCCTGGCCTCGTCGACCGCTTTTTTGCCGCGCACGCCGTGGCGTTCCCCGGGGTATATCATGAGCTCGACCGGTTTCCCCAAGTCGAGCAGGCCGTTGAGCAGCTGCAGGGTGTTTTGCATGTGGACATTGTCATCCATGCTGCCGTGCGTCAGCAGCAGGTTGCCCCGGTAGGTTTGCATATGGGACAGCACCGATGATTGCTGGTAGCCGTCGGGGTTTTCCGCCGGGAGGTCCATGTAGCGTTCGCTGTAGACCGAGTCGTACAGCGACCAGTCCATCACGCCGAACTCGGCGATGCCGCAACAGAAGAGATCGGGGGCCGCGGCCATGGCCAGGGCGGCGACGTAGCCGCCGTAGCTGCCGCCGGTGATGCCGATCCGTGTGCCGTCGATGAAGGGCAGAGTACGCAGATAGGCGACGGCGCTGCCGTAGTCGGCCAGCTCCCACTTTCCCAGGCAGCGATGCATGGCTTCGACCATTTTCCTGCCGAAATGACCCGAGCCGCGGTGGTCGACCTTCAGCACGATGATCCCCTGCTGGGCCAGGAAATAATCGTCCAGACGGCGGGGAAAAGCATCGATGACCGAACGGCTATCGGGGCCGCCGTAAATGGAGAGGATGACCGGGTATTTCTTTTTCGCGTCGAAATCGGGGGGCAGGATCCAGCCGGCTGGCAGCATCAGGCCGTCTGCGGCCGGGATCTTGAAGAGCTCCGCCTTGCCCAGGGCGACGCGGCGCAGGTTGGCGGTGAGGCTTTCACCGAGCACACGAAAGGGACGGCCGGCGCGGCTGCAGAGGCTTAAGCTGGGCGGCTGGCGCAGGGATGAAAAGCGGTCGAGATAGAAGGAGCCATTTTTTGAAAAGGTCACGGCATGGGTGCCGTCCCGGCTGGTCACACGCCGCGGAGCGCCGCCCGTGATGGATATCCGGTAGAGGTCGCTCCGGGTGGAGTCCTCCTTGTCGGCGCTGAAGAAGACCAGCCCCTTTTTTTCATCCACGAACTCGATCCCCCTCACCGACCACGGGCCGCTGGTGATCATCCGTTCCAGGCCGTTCGCCTGGATGCGGTAAAGGTGGTTCCAGCCGCTCTTGCTCGAGAGCAGCAGAACGCTTTCGTCGGCCATGGGAAAAAATTCATCCTTGGCGAGCGCATCGACCCAGGTCTTGCGCTGCTCGCGGTAGACCAAGCCTATTTTTTTGCTGGCCAGGGAATAACTGAAGAGTTTCCAGTCGTCCTGGCCGCGGTTCATCCATTGCAGGTACAATTTCCCGCTGTCATGGCTCCAATCCAGTACGGTCAGGTAATGGTCGCCGCTATCGGGGAAAGCGATCCACTCCGTGCGGCGCGTGGCCAGGTCAAAGACGCCGATGGTGACGGTCGGGTTGGGGAAGCCGGCCTTGGGGTAGCGCTGCATCTCCAGGCGTCCGTAGGGACCGCTGGCGTCAAACAGGGGGAACTGCGGCACCCGGCTCTGGTCGAAGCGCAGGAAGGCAATTTTGCCGCTGTCGGGGCTCCAGTCAAAGGCGCGGTAGCGGCTGGCCCGGCCCAGGATCTCCTCGTAGTACACCCAGGAGGCGTAGCCGTTCAGTATCTCGTCGCTGCCGTCGCTGGTAACCTGGACGGGTAGACTGCCGTCGGCACCGCAGACGAACAGGTTTCCTGCCGCCGTATAGGCCAGGAAACGGCCGTCCGGTGAAAAGACGGGATTCTTTTCAGCCGCAACGGTGGCGGTGATGCGGGTGACCGTTGCCGGATTCTTCCGGAAAACATATATATCATCCTGGTGCAGAAAGGCCAGCCGGGAATAATCGGCGTTGTGGTCATCCGGCTTGCTGGAGTTCAGGCTCAGCGGCGTCAGCGCTTTCAGCTCCTGGGGATCCAGCAGGACTTGCGCCCGGCCGCTGCCGGCATCGACGGCCAGCCATTTACCGTCGCGGTTCTCGACGAAACGGAGGTCGTCAAGCCAGCCGGGAATGTCAGGCAAGGGTTTCAGCAGCGCGTCGCCGCGGTTGAGGTAAACCCCTTCGAAGGTCAGCTTTTCAGCCGATCCGCCATGAAGGGAGAAGAAGAAAAGGCCAAGCAGCCAAACGAGTATTTTCATCGGTTCTCCATGTTGAGCATTCGCGTCAACGCACTCCGGCGCAATCGCGGGCGCGGCTTTGGAAATCAAATGACAAAACCACTGGGGATTTCCATGTCTTTGGGAATGACGACAATGCCGTCGACGATATTGTAGCGGTCGTGGGTAAAACTCGTCAGACCTTTTTCATTCACGATGCGCGCCCCGTCGCCGATGCGGACGTTCTTGTCCAGGATGGCGTTGCGGATGACGCAGTTGCGACCGATGCCGACCGGGCCGCGCTGGCGGGTCGCATCCTCGGCCTTTTCCTCCAGGCTTTCATAGTAATCGGCCCCCATCATCACCACCCGCTCCAGGTGGGAATTGGCGCGGATGATCGAGCGGATGCCGATGATGGTGTTGACCAGGTGGCTGCCCTCGATGATCGAGCCTTCGGAGATCAGCGAGTAATGGACGTCGCAGTTCTCGATCTTCGAGCCGGGCAGGAAACGCTTGCGGGTGTAGATCGGCGCCGCTTCATTGTAAAAATCGAAATGGGGAATGGGGGTGGCGAAATCCAGGTTGGCGTGGAAGAAGGCCTTGATGGTTCCGATGTCCTCCCAGTAATCGTTGAACACGTAGGCGAAGACCTGGCGGTCGGCGATGGAATCGGGGATGACCTCGCGGCCGAAATCCTCCTTGGCATTGTGTTCCAGCAGGTCGATCAGCACGTCCTTTTTGAAAATATAGATGCCCATGGATGCGATGTAATTCAGCCCTTTTTCCTTCAAGCCAAGGTATTCGTCGGGAGTGAACAGTTCGTTCAGCAGCGCCTCGGTCTTGGGCTTTTCCACGAAGCGGATGATGCGCCGGTGGTCATCGATCTGCAGAATGCCGAATTCTCCCGCCTGCTGGCGCGGGACCGGCTTAACGGCCAGGGTGATGTCGGCTTTTTTCTCCCGGTGGCGATCCAGGAAGTCGCGCAGGTTGATGCGGTACAATTGGTCGCCGGAAAGGATGACCACTGTGCTTGCTTTCTGATTCTTGATGTAGTGGATGTTCTTGCGCACGGCGTCCGCCGTTCCCTGGTACCAGTTCGAATCGTCGATGGTCTGCTGGGCGGCGAGGATCTGCAGAAATCCGTCCGAGAAGCCGTCGAAGCGGTAGGACTGGGCGATATGGCGGTGCAGGGAAGCGGTATTGAACTGGGTCAGGACCATGATTTTCCTGATGTTCGAATGCAGGCAGTTGGAAATCGGGATGTCGATCAGGCGGAACTTGCCGCCGATGGGGACCGCCGGCTTGGCCCGGTACTTGGTCAGTGGATAAAGCCGCGTTCCCCGGCCGCCGCCAAGAATAACCGCGAGCACGTCTTTCATGCGCGTCTCCTGCCGCCAAGCGGTGGCGTATTTTTTCCCCGTTCATGATAGACAGCAGACAGGTAATTGTCAATAAGGTAGGGGGTCAAAACATCAGATTTCTTCCAGCTTGCCGCCGTGCAACAGATATCTCTTGTCGGTTAGGGCCGCCAGCTGCGAATTGTGGGTGGCAATGACGGCGGTGAGCCCGCGCTCGCGGATCAGCTGCTTGAACAGCTGGAACACCGTTTCCCCGGTCTTCCAGTCCAGGCTGCCGATCGGCTCGTCGGCCAGCAGCAGGCGCGGCGAGTTGATCAGGCTGCGGGCAATGGCCGCCCGCTGTTTTTCGCCCCCCGACAGCTGGTAGGGCATGACGGCGAATTTTTCAGCCAAGCCGACTTCGCGAAGCAGTTCCCCGGCCGCGGCAAAGGCCTTTTCCCGCCCGAACGTCTGGATCAGCGCCGGGGCGGCCACGTTCTCCAGCACCGTGAGCTCGGGCATCAGGTAATGGAACTGGAAAACGAAACCGATGTCGCGGTTGCGGTAGGCGGCCAGGCGCTTGCGGCTGAATGCGGCGATGTCGTCGCCGGCGAAACGGACCATCCCCCGATCCGGACGGTCCAGCGAGCCCAGCAGGTGCAGCAGGGTGCTTTTGCCGGAACCGGAGGCGCCGGTGACGGCCACCAGGCTCCCCTGCTCCACGTGCAGGCCGAGGTTCTGCAGGATGACCAGCTTGTTGCGGTCGGGCTGGATGAAGCTTTTCTCAAGCTCTGCGGCTTCCAAAACGATGGCAGCCATGATACCTCCGGCTCAGCGGGCGCGCGGCCACAGGGTTTTCACCTTGCGCAAGCGCGACAGCCAGTAGCCATTCAAATTCTCGAAGCGGACCCAGCCCCCGGCGGCGGGGGCGTGGACGAAGCGGCCGCCGCCCATGTAGATGGCCGAATGCCATGTTTGCGCCGATTTGAAGACCAGGATGTCGCCTGAAGCGGCATGCGTCAACTTCACGCTCCCGGCCATCCGGCCCTGCTCCCGGGCGTTGCGCGGCACCCGGATGCCGAAACAATCAAAAACATAAAACACCAGCCCGCTGCAGTCGAAACCGTCGATATCGACGCCGCCGAAGCGGTACGGGATGCCGACCAGGCTCGCGGCCAGCTCGACGATCTGGCGGCGCAGCACCCGTTGTTCCCACTCCGGAGTACTGCGCACGGAACAAAGCGTGCAGGCGAGAACGACCAGCGGCAGCAGCCAGACCCGGCCCGCCGGCGTTTCCGGTTTTTTTTTTATTGCTTTCAACGATTGCCTTCCCGGCGGGATGCAAGGCAAACCCCGCACGGCATTTGATTTGCGAAAGGGGGGACTCGAACCCCCAGGCCTTGCGGCATCAGATCCTAAGTCTGACGTGTCTGCCAGTTCCACCACTTTCGCGCCTTTCAAAAAATATCATTATTCGCCGGCGCTGTCAAATGGACTCCCTCCCGTTTTTTGGGGCGGGCAAAGAAAAATAAATCAATGGTTGACAATGAAAAAAGCATTTGCTAAGGTAAAATCAAGTCTTTCTTAAGGAGGCAGGAATGTCAACAAAATTTTCTTCCGCCAAAAAGACCTGCTTGGGCCTGCTATTTATCCTGGGCATGCTGGCCAGCGCCTGGCAGACAGGCTGCCGGATGCAGACCGACGAATTGAATAAGAAAGAGCCGGGAAAAATCGCCGCGATCAAAAAAGCCGGCAAGATCATCATCGGTACCAGCGCCGATTACCCGCCGTACGAGTTCCGCCTGTTGCCCGAGATCGAAGACGATTTCGTCGGCATCGACATGGACATCGCCGAAGCCATTGCCGCCGACCTGAACGTTAAACTGGAGATCAAAAACATTGTTTTCAACAACCTGTTCAAGGAACTGGAAGACGGGCACATCGACCTGATCCTGGCCGGGCTGGCGCCTAGCGAGAGCCGGCAAAAGATGGTCGATTTTTCCATCCCCTACTACCAGGCCATCCAGAACATGCTGATCAGGGCCAAAGACAGCGAACAGATAAAGCTGCTGGAAGACCTGCGCGGCAAAAAGGTCGGCACCCAGAGCGGTTCGATCCAGGAAGACATGGCCAAGAGCATGATCTTTGGGGCCACCTTCGTCACCCTGCCGACCATCCAGGCGCTGATCGATGGACTGGCCGCGCAAAAGCTGGATGCCGTGATCCTGGAAAAGCCGGTCGCCGATGCGTATGTGTTCAAGAACAAGGATTTTCTCAACCTGGAGTGCAATTCCAACCGCACGCCGCTCGGCTCCGCCGCTGCGGTGAAAAAGGGCAACAGCGAACTCCTGGAGCGCATCAACCAGATCCTGGAAAGGCTGATCAAGGAGAACAAGATCAACCAGTTCGTCCAGGATGCGAAGGTCTTCACCGACAAGATTTAGTTTTCAAGCTGAACTGCCGCCGGTTTTCAATGTATACGTAGGGGCGGGATGACCCCGCCCTTACCTAAATTGTGCAAGGAGCATAGCGGATCATGATCAGTTTGCAGAATATCGCTCTGACCTACAACGATAAAAAAATTTTCGCGCAGATTTCCTGGCTGATCAGCGAAAAAAGCCGCATCGGAATTGTCGGCGACAACGGCGCCGGCAAAACCACCCTGTTCAGGGCCATCAAGGGAGAATCCTCCCTGGACAGCGGCACGATTGAGATCCCCAAAAACAAGCGCATCGGTTATCTGCCGCAAGACCTGGTGGAGCTCGATCCTCTGTCGGTTCAGGATTACCTCAAGAAAAGGACCGGCCAGGATGAACTGGAAAAAAACATGCGCTCGTACGAGGAGAAGATCGCCCGTGACGACCACAACCGGGCCGGCTTTGAAGCGATGCTGAACAAATTCGATATTGCCAGCGAGGCCTTCCGCATCCAGGGCGGCTACGATTTCGACGCCAGGTCCCGGCGCATCCTGAAAGGCCTGGGGTTTGCCAACGACGACTACGCAAAAAATTGCCGGGACTTTTCCGGCGGCTGGAAAATGAGGATATTCCTGGCCGTCATCCTGCTGGCCAACCCGGAGATCATGCTCCTGGACGAGCCGACCAACCACCTTGATACCGAGAGCATGGAATGGCTGGAGAACTACCTGAAAAACTACGGCGGCACGCTGCTGACCATCTCCCACGACCACATGTTCCTGGACAAGATGGTCAGCCAGATCGCCGAGCTCCAGCGGGGGAAAATCACAATTTACAAGGGCAACTATTCCCATTACCGGCGCGAAAAAGAACGGCGGCTGGCGGCGTTGCAAAAGCAGCGCGAGCTGCAAAAAACCGAGATCAAGCGCATCCAGGCCTACATCGACCGTTTCCGGGCCAAGGCCAGCAAGGCTTCCGAGGTGCAAAGCCGCATCAAGCAGCTCGAAAAATTCGAGCTACTGCCGGAGGCGGAGGGCTCGAAGAAAGTGCATTTCCGCTTCACGCCCGCCGTGCGCAGCGGCAAGGAAGTGATCATCGTCCGCGACCTGGGCAAAAGTTACGGCCAGAAACAGGTGTTTTCCGGGATCGGCTGCACCATTTACCGCGGTGAGAAAATTGCCCTGCTGGGGATCAACGGCGCCGGCAAATCGACCCTGGTGCGGCTCCTGGCCGGGAGCGAAGAGCCCAGCCAGGGTTCCCTGCAACTGGGCCACCAGGTCAAAACCGCTTTCTTTTCCCAGGAAAGCCAGTACAACCTGGCCTACAAGCGCACGATCTGGGAAGAGGTACAGGCGCTGGACAGCCCGGGCAGCGATCTGGAAAAAAGAAGCCTGCTGGGCGCATTCCTTTTTTCCGGAGACGACATTCACAAGCCGGTGGCCGTCCTTTCCGGCGGCGAAAAAAGCCGCCTGGCCCTGGTCAAGATCCTCCTGGGCGAAAGCAACTGCCTGATCCTTGACGAACCGACCAATCACCTCGACCTGAAAACCAAGGAGATTTTTCAGAACGCCCTGCAGCACTATTCCGGGACCATCGTCCTGGTTTCCCATGACCGCTATTTCCTGGACCAGTTGGTGCAGCGCGTTTTTGAAATCAGGGACGGCCGCATGTACGAATACACGGGTAATTATTCCTATTTCGCCCAGAAGCGCGAGCAGGAGATCGCCGCCGCCGACGTTGAAACGGGACCGCTGCCGGGACAGCCGTCCGCCAGTGCCGCCGGGTCGGCCGCAAGCAAAGGAGGAGGCAAGTCCAGGGAACAGCGCCGCCTGGAAGCCGAGGCCAGGGACCGGCGCAGCAAGCTCAAAATGGAGATCGGCAGGGAGCTGCCGGCCCTGGAGGAGGAGATCGCCACGCTGGAAAAGTTGAAAACACGGAATCAGTCGCTGCTGTGCGATCCCGACTTTCTCAAGGAATCGGCGCGCATCAAGCCGTTGATGCAGGAGCTGAATCAGGCCAGCCGGCGCCTGGCCGAGCTCTACCCGCGCTGGGAGGAGCTGACCCGGCGGCTGGAAAAAGTCGATGAAATGAATTTTTCCTGACCGGCCACTTGAAAATTTTTTCGTTTTGAGGTAAATTTAAAAATGGCACACAAATACATCCTTGCGATCAACCCCGGTTCGACGTCAACCAAGATAGCGATCTTTGCCGGCGAGAAAAAAATTCTCGGCCAGAACATCTCGCACACGGCCGACGAGCTGGCTCCCTTCCAGAGGATCATCGACCAGCACGAATTCCGGGAAAAAGTCATCCTGAATTTCCTGGAGGAAAACAAGTTCGCCGTCAAGCAGCTAACGGCCGTGGTCGGCCGGGGCGGGCTGCTGACGCCCATGGCCTCCGGGACCTACCTGGTCAGCGAGGAAATGATCGCCTATTTGAAACAAAACAAGATGGAGCACGCTTCCAACCTGGGGGCGCTGCTGGCCAGCGATATCGCTGGGATCATCCCGGTCGACGCCTTCATCGTCGACCCGGTGGTCGTTGACGAGATGGCCGACGTCGCCCGCATCACCGGCCTGCCCGAGATCCGCCGCATCAGCATATTCCACGCCTTGAACCAGAAGGCGGCGGCGCGCGAAGCGGCCAAGAAGCTCGGCCGCAGTTACGAGCAGTGCCGCCTGATCGTCGCCCACCTGGGCGGCGGCATTTCCATCGGCGCCCACCTGAACGGCCAGGTGGTCGACGTCAACAACGCGCTGAACGGCGACGGCCCGTTCGCGCCCGAGCGCGCCGGTTCGCTGCCCAGCTGGAGCCTGGTCGAATTGGCCTTCTCCGGGAAATACGACCTGGCCACGCTGAAGAAAATGATCACCGGCAAGGGCGGCATTGTCGCCCACCTCCGCGTCAACGACATGAGAAAAGTGGAGGACATGGTCAAGGCCGGGCATCAAGAAGCAACGCAGGTTTTCGAGGCCATGGCCTACAACGTGGCCAAGGAGATCGGTTCGCTGGCCGCGGTGCTGGAGGGCAAGATCGATGCCATCGTCCTGACCGGCGGCATCGCCTATGACGAGCATTTCATCGAACTGGTCCGCCGCCGCATCGAGTTCCTGGCCCGGCTGATCATCCTGCCCGGCGAGGACGAGATGACGGCGCTGGCCCAGGGAGCGCTGCGCGTGCTGAACGGAGAGGAAACCGCGAAACATTGGAAATATTCAGGAGGAAACGCATGAAAGCGATGAGGAAGCTGAGCGAGATCGAAACCATTGTCAAAGCCAAAAAGAACTATTCCATGGCCATTGCCTTTGGCCAGGACGAGGACACCATCCTGGCGGTCAAGCGCGCCGTCGAGGAGAAGATCATCGACGCCATCATGGTCGGCAACGAGAAGGTCATCCGCGACGTTTGCGCCAAGCTGAAGGTCGACCCGGGCTTGTTCGAGATCGTCAACGAACCCGACGAGAAAAAGAGCGGCGACAAGGCGGTGCGCCTGATCATCGAAGGCAAGGCCCAGATCCTGATGAAGGGGCTGATCTCGACCCCCTACTACCTGAAGCCCATCCTGAACAAGGACTACAACCTGGTCGGCAAGGACGGCATTTTGTCGCACACGGCCATCCTGGAAATCCCCACCTACGACAAGCTGCTGCTTGTCTCCGACGTGGCCATGATCCCCTACCCCGACCTGAACCAGAAAGTGCAGATGATCAATTACAACATCAAGATCGCCGCCAAACTGGGCATCGAGAACCCCAAGATCGCCATCCTGGCGGCCAACGAAAAAGTGTCGGAAAAGATGCCCTGCACCATGGAGGCGGCGGTCATTTCCAAGATGGCCGATCGCAAGCAGATCAAGGGCGCCATCATCGACGGCCCGCTGGC
>JAPKZL010000002.1 GCA_026393795.1 Candidatus Aminicenantes bacterium
GGCGAACCGGTCAAGGAGCGCCGGGAGCATTCCGAAAGCGTCATCGACGACCATTGGCACTGGCGCTTGCACATGGCCGAAAAGATCGCCAGCTTCCTGGACGGCAACCGTTTCGGCGTCAAGGCCATGTACGTGTTCGGCAGCACCAAGAACGCCACCGCCGGGCCGAAAAGCGATATCGACCTTTTGATCCACTTCCGCGGCAGCGAGGACCAGTTGGAACAATTGATCCTCTGGCTAGAGGGCTGGAGCTTGTGCCTGGCGGAAATCAATTACTCGCGCACCGGCTACCAATCGGAGGGGTTGATCGACTACCACATTTTGACCGACGATGACATCGCCAAGAAATCAAGCTATGCGGTCAAGATCGGCGCCACCACCGATGCCGCGAGGCCATTGACTTTGAAAAAAGTCATGCTGGCTTGAGTTTTAAAGCAAACGTCGTATCGCTTTTTCAGGTTCTGTGGGGTCGAAACAGACCAACGCCAGTTCAGGCCCATCATGGGCCGCGGAAAAAGCGTAGGTCCGGCCGATTTTTTCCTGCCAGGAACCGGTCAGGCGCGCCGATTCGTGGACATGGCCGTGCAGCGTAACCAGGGGCTGCCGCTCCTGGATGAAGCGCTGGATGGCGATGCTGCCCACGTGCACATCCAGGGGAACATGTTCCACGAAACGGCCGTCCAGGGCGGCACGGTCCAGGCTGGTCTGATAGGGCGGCGCATGAAAAAGAAAAATGGACTTTTCAAGGGCGGCTCCGGCGCCCAGATTTTCAAGATCTTCCCGGATGGTATGTTCGCGAATTTCTTTTTCACCGATCGCGGCCGTCAACCTTCCCTCTTCGGGCGGGAGCGCCCCGGGATCGACAAAATGGGATACGTCGTATCGTTCCCAGTCCTTTAAAGCGAAAGGCGTGGGCGGCACGCAGGAATACCCGAAAACCCGGTAATCCAGATAGGGGATTTGGCGCTGATGCATGTAGGTCCATAAGCCCTTGCCATCGTAGCGCAAAAAAACCGGTTCTTCGCTGCGGGCATCATCATTGCCCATAATGACAAAAATCTGCGGGAAGTTGTCTTTAAGAACTCCCTTCAATTTCATCAGTTCGGGGGCCAGAAAATCTTCCACGAAGCTGCTGGCCGAACTGCTTGTTTTCCCGAAATAACGGGCAGCCGACGGCAGAAGATCGCCGCCGAAAAAAACCGCTTGTGGAACATGCAGTTCAAGTTCAGAAAAAAGAGCCCTGTAACGCGTTTCCCGGCCATGCAAGTCGCTGACAAAATAAAACGGATAACCGTCCTTGCCCATTACGAAACGGTTGTTTCGGGTTTTAAAATGACGCCCTGGCTCTTGCGCCCGTCAATCATCACCGTGAGCGGCTCCGCCAACCGGGCATGCTTCAAAAATGGAGTTTCAGCGCATACCGGCAGGGATTCGAGCCAGGGCCAGTCCATGAATCCCAGCTCGCCGTTCAGGGGAATGGTGAAATAGCCGATGCGCAACGAAGTCATATTCTGAAAAAAATGCGACCCCTGCGACGGGTCCACATTCATGTTCGGCAGACTCACCTCCACCACCACCTTCACGCCGCTGATCTGGCTCCATTTGACCGGGATCCCCAGCCAGGAGTCGGTGCTCCCCCAGCGGCCCGGCCCGATCAGCAGATAGGGGAGGTTTTCAGCGCGCAGCTGCGAATTGAGCTTGTCGACCTCGTCCGCGATCTGCGGGCTTTGGGCGGCATCAAACACGGCCGGTTTTACAAAAATTATGTCCTTAATCGAGTCGACGATCCCGTTGCCCAGGACCTGGTTGCTGAAGCACAAAGTCGCTTCTTTTTTTGTTTCGGCCAATTCCACCTTGACCAGCTCATCACTGACCACCAGCGGCCGGACCTGCAAAATACTAAATGATGCGGGAAAGACATTGGCTGCGTCCAGGGTCGCGGCAAATTCCATTTCCACCGGACAGTCCATGGCTTCACTGCTCAATTTAAGCAGGCGCTCCAGTATCTTGGCCAGAGGAAATATCTCGTTCTTCAGGATATGGGCAAAATTGACAATCCGCGGCCCGGAAAAACTGATTCCGTCATAGACGGCATCGTTCTCGCGCGAATAGGTGGAAGCCACATATTGCAGAACGCCGTCCTTTTCCGCCTTATCAAGCCCCTCCTTGACCAGGTACTGGTCTTCATCCAAAAAAGCGATCGATGCGGTATGCTTCATGGAGATGGCATAAAAGTCCCGCTGCGAAAAATTGAACATGTCCTTGATGCTGGTAAATTGGGGCAGGATGCCGGCGTAAGCCGGGGTGAATCGCAGTGAAACCCCGCCGTCGACGACGGTTTTTCCAAGCCCCAAGGCGACGTTGACCACGCCGTCTTCCGGCTTGGCCTGGCCGACAGGATAATAGTTGTAAGAGCGCCCCACGCCGGAAAAATCGGGATAAAAACAATCTGGGTGCAGCGTGCCGACAACGGGCTGGATGACCACGGCCATTTTTTCATCTTCGATGCGATGGGGCGTGCTGCTGATATACGCCTTGGCTTGGCGGCAGAAGGTGGATGCGTAGACGAATTTGATGGCGTTGACCAAATTGAGAAAACGGATGTCATCGCCATATTGATCATTGGGAAGCATTTTGGTGGCATAGATCCCGGCGAACGGCAGATACAGGGAATCCTCCAGCAAGCTCGAAGAGCGGACCGCCAGCGGGACGCGAACATTCTTGATGAAATCGCGCAGATCGCCGACCATCTTGGCCGGCAAGCTGGCGTTGATGAAGCGGTTGATGATCTGGTTATCCGAATGATCCTCCACGGCGAAAGCGAGCAGATCGTTCTCGCGAATGAAATCGTCGAACATGTCGGTGCCGATGACCACCGTGCGCGGGATGGCGATGGCGATACTGGCAAACTCGGCCGGGTCAAAGTAGTTGGCCAGGATGCGATCCAAAAAAGCCAAGCCCCTGGCCTTGCCGCCGATGGAGCCGCCGCCGATGATGCTGAATTGCGAGTAATCCTCATGAAAATACCTGGAATAGGCTACGATCGAGCCCCGATGGCTGGAGCTGCGGATAGCGGCGATTATTTTTTTTATTTTCGCGCCCAGCCCGGGGGTTGGCGGCGGAATTTTTCCAATGAAATCCTGAACGGCATCGGCCAGGGCGAATTCGGTCCTGGCCCGCAGCCAGCGATCCAGATCGCCGCGTTCGATGAGTTCGCGTAAAACGGGGTCGGGCAGGTCGCCCAGGATGGAGAACAGCTGATTGATATTCGCGACCTTGCTCGCGGGCGCGCCTTCAGCATCCCTTATTTCCAGCTCGCCAAAACCAAAAGAGGATAAAAGGAATTGCTTCAAATCGCGCATCAAGGTCGGGGAATTCTTGGATAAAAACGTGATGCCCATTTTGGCCGCCATGGCTTCAGCAGCAGGTTCGCTGCTCTGCAGCAGCACGGGAAGGTTGGGCAATTCGGTGAACACTTTTTCAACAAACGAGAAGCCGGCGTAGGGATTCAGGGTTTTGTTCTGCGGGAAGCTGGAATCGGTAATGATGCCCAGCAGGTGGCCTTTGAATTTTTCGAAAAGGGTCGCCGCTTCCTCGTAGGAGGTCGCCAGCTGCACCCGGGGACGACCGTTTTGACGGAGCAGTTTTTGCGCGAAAGTCAGGTCCTCTTTGAGCGATTGCTCGTTCAGTTCGCGCAGAAGCGAAAAAACCAGCGGCAGATACGACGAATAGAAATCAATGGCATCCTCGATCAGCAGGATGTTTTGCAAGCCGTTGTTTTGCAAATCATAAATGGCATTTTTCCTGTCCTCGATGTATTGCAGGATGCCAAGCAAGATACGCCCATCTCCCTGCCAGACAAAGATCCGCTCTACCGCCGTGCCATCATCCATCTCGAGCAACCTGGAGAGTTCCGGGGTATTGAACGCCAAGCCGACAACTGGCAGACCCGGATCAATTTCCTTGACATGGCGGCCAAAGGTGAACGGATCCATGTCACCCAGACGCATGACCGCGATGACCAGGTCGAATTTTTCATTTTTCAGGGTCTTTAACGCGTTCTCGCCGCCGCTTATCCTGGTGAATTGCGGGATATAACCAAAATTCCATTGTTGGTAGAACTTAAGAAGCAGTTCCTGCAACCGGCCGTCTTCCTCGATCATGAAATAGTCGTACAGACTGGCCACCAGCAAAAATTTTTTGACTTGATAGGGTTGGCAGTGGTTCATTTCAGCCGAAGCGGGTCGGCCGCCCGATGTTTGGTACACATTTTCCGTACTAATTTTCACTATACTTGTTTTTAATGGCTCTCAGCACGTCGTAAATGGAGAAAAAAACATCAACCAGTTCGGGATCAAAATGCTTCCCTTTCTGATCGCGTATATGCTGCAGGACTTTCTCCTCCGGCCATTCGTCCTTGTATATCCGTTCCGAAGTCAAGGCATCGTACACGTCAGCCAGCGCGACGATCCGAGCCGTCAGCGGGATTTCAACGCCCTTTTTCCCCGGCCCGGAGCTTAAGTCATCGGCAAAAATGTCGGCGATTTTCCCGGGGTAGCCCGTCCCGTCCCACTTTTCGTGATGGTTCAGGGCGATTTCGGATGCCATGTCATCCCAATCCGAGGTGGAATCCTTGAAGAGCCGGGCACCGAGGATCACATGCCCCTTCATTTGCCTGAACTCTTCCTGGCTTAAGGGACCGTTTTTTTTCAGCACCAGATCGGAGATCGCCACCTTGCCGACATCGTGCAGCATGGCCGCTATGCGCAAGATGTCGCGGATCCTTTTGATTTCATTTCCGCTCTTGCGCTCATTCAATGCCCAGGCACTGTAAATCTCGATGGCGTAAGCGGCGACGCGGTTGACGTGGGCTCCGGTTTCTTCGGGGTCATGCAACTCGGCGATCTTGATCATGCGCAGGATAATCTCCCGGGTCATCTTGGCATTTTCGATGCAGCTGGCCGCGTGATTGGCGAAAAAGGAAACGACCAGCTCGTCTTCCTTGCTGAAAGGAATAACCGATTTTTTATCATCCATGGCGTTGATGATCTGCATGATTCCGATCAGCTTGCCGTAGTGGGTGATCAAGGGAACGGTCAAAACCGAACGGGTCAGGTAGCCGGCCGACTCGTCGAACGAACGGTTGAACTTGTAGGGGACGCCAGCGGGCAGCCGGTAGGCATCGGCGATGACCAGCGGTTTCTGGGTCAAGGCGACATAGCCGGCCATCGATTGGTCGTTGATCTCCAGGCTGTGATTCTGGTAAAGATACTTTTTGCCGCTCTCTTTTTGGATGAGGGTGTCGTTCTGGACGAAATTGATCCGCAATTTTCGATTTTCAAGCAGATAGATCGAACCGGCATCGGCCCACGAAAAACGCCGCGCTTCAAACAGGACCCGGTCCAGCAGCGAATCAATGTCCCTGATCTGATTCAAAGCCTCGCTGATGGCTAAAATCGCCGTCGCTCTGTCTTTCTTTAAAACACTGATCATGAGTTTCTCGCATTCATTATACGATTGCCCGGCACCCTCGTCAACCGGTTGCCATTGTCCCCGCTTTAACGGTACAATGCGTCCATGCTCAACAAATGCGGCTACAGCGATTTTCACTGTCATTTGGACGACGACTGCTTTGCCAAGGACTGGCAGCAGCTCGTCAGCCGCTGTTTTGCCCAGGGAATGTGCAACATCGTGTCGGTGGCCGACCCGTTCAAGGAAATCTCATTGGGAAAAACTAAAGAAATAATGGCCTACCATGCCAATGTATATGCGGTTTGCGGAGCCCATCCCCACCAGGCCGATCTGTATTCCCCGGCCATCGAAAAACGAATTTTCGCTTTTTACGAAAAAGCAAAATATATGGCTGTCGGCGAAGCGGGGCTCGATTTCCATTATGATTTCGCCAGCCGCGAGAATCAGGAAAAAACCTTCCGGAGACAAATCGCCATCGCCCGCGAGCTCGCTCTCCCGCTGGTCATCCATTCCCGGAATGCCGAAGTTGAAGTCCTGGAAATACTGCTCGCCGAAAAATTCCCTGGTTCGGTGGTCTTTCACTGTTATACCGGGAACATGGCCAGCGCCGCGGAAATTTTGCAGAGAGGTTATTCGATTTCCATTTCAGGAATCGTCACCTTTAAAAAAGCGGACGAACTCAGGGAAATCGTCACGATGATTCCCATGACGAACTTGTTCACGGAGACCGATTCGCCTTATTTATCGCCCGAACCCAGGCGCGGCGAAACGAACACACCGCTCGGCGTGATCGAGGTGGTGAAGCAGGTCGCCGCCTTAAAAAATATGACCGCGGCCCAGGTTAATGAAGCGGTCGCGCAAAACTTGTCACGCCTGCTGAAAATAAATTAATCGGTCTCCCGGGTCACTTTTTCAATGGCCACCAGCCGGTCGCCGGGTTTCAGGTTGATCAGCTTGACCCCCTGGGTGGCGCGGCCCTTGGAGCGGACTTGCAGCGCGTCATGTTTATTCACAATGCCCTTCTCCGAGCACAGGATGATCTCGCAATCCTCCTCGTGCAGCGTGACCAGGCCGATTACTTTTCCGAGTTTTTGGGTGATCTTGATGTTGATCAACCCCTTGCCGCCCCGCTTCTGCAGTCGGTAGAGGGACAGATCGGATTTTTTGCCGAAGCCGTTTTCGGTCACGGTCAGGATGTACTTGCCTTTTTTGTCGATCACGTCGGCGCCAACCACAAAATCATTTTTGGCCAATTTGATGGCCGTCACCCCGCGCGCCCCGCGCCCCATGGCGCGAACATCCTTTTCGTTGAATTTCAGGGCCTTGCCAAGATAGGTTCCCAGGATTATTTCATTGTTGCCATCGGTGACCTGGGCTTCAAGGAGCATGTCGCCGGCGGGGACTTCGGCGGCAATGATGCCGTTGATGCGCGGGTGCGAAAAAGCGGAAAGGGCGGTTTTCTTGACAAAGCCGTACTTGGAAAACAGCACCACGTACTTGTCCTCGGAAAATTCCTTGATGTTGATGACCGAGCAGACCTTCTCCTCGGCCCCGATACCGATCAGGCGGTTGATGGGCTTGCCGCGTCCGGCGCTGTCGCCTTCCGGAATTTCATACACCTTGATCCAGAACATGCGGCCGTTCTCGGTGAAGGACAAAATATAATCGTGGGCCGAAGCGATGAATATCCGCGAAATGACATCCTCTTCCTTGAGGCCGATCCCGCGCTTGCCCATGGTGCCCCGGTGCATGCTGCGGTAGGAACTCAGCGTTGTCCTCTTGATATAACCGTTGCGGGTATAGGAAATGACGAAATCCTCGTCCTTGATCATGTCTTCGATCTTGAATTCGGACAGTTGCTTTTCAACGATCACGGTGCGACGCGGATCGGCATATTGTTCGCTGACTTTTCGCAGTTCTTCCTTGATCAGGTTCAACACCATGCGCTCGCTGGACAGAAGCTCCTTCAGATAATTGATCAGCTTGATCAGTTCAATGTATTCGTTCTCCAGCTTTTCGATTTCCAGGCCGGTCAGGCGGTACAATTGCATGTCCAGGATGGCATCGGCCTGGACCTGGGTCAGGGGAAGCTTTTCGGTCAAATTGGCGCGCGCCTCCAACCGGTTCTTGGAGGTGCGGATGATCTTGATCACCAGGTCAAGTTTGCCCATGGCGATTTTCAAACCCTCGATGATGTGGGCGCGCTTCTCTGCCTTGTCCAGTTCGAACAGGGAGCGGCGGCGGATGATCTCCTTGCGGTGGCCCAGGAAATAATTGAAGTAATCGATCAGGTTGAATTGCTTGGGTTGCTGGTTGATGATCGCCAGGAAGATCATCGAATAGCTCGCCTGCAGCTGCGTGTGCTTGAAAAGGGCGTTCAAAATCACATCGGGAATTTCATCTTTTTTTATCTCGATCACCATGCGCATGCCGTCGCGGTCGGATTCGTCGCGCAGGTCGGATATGCCGTCAATTTTTTTGTTCTTGACCAGATCGGCGATGTTTTCCAAAATTTTCGCTTTATTGGTTTGATAGGGAATTTCGGTGACGACAATTTTCTGCCGCCCGCGCGCGTCGGTCTCGATCACCGATTTGGCGCGCACGACGAAGCTGCCCCGGCCGGTTTCATACGCGGTGCGGATCATGTCCTGGCCGAAGATGAACCCCCCGGTCGGGAAATCGGGGCCAGGCATGATCTTCATCAGTTTCGCCACGCTGACATTGGGGTTGTCGACGTAATGGATGAAGGCGTTGACCAGTTCACCCAGGTTGTGCGGCGGGATGGCCGTGGCCATGCCGACAGCGATGCCCGAGGTGCCGTTCAAAAACAAGGTCGGCAGCAGGGAGGGAAAAACGACCGGTTCGGCCAGCGAGCCGTCATAGTTGGGGATGAAATCGACCGTGTTCTTGTCGAGGTCGTTGAGCAGCTCGTTGGTGATTTTTTCCAGGCGGACTTCGGTGTAGCGCATGGCGGCCGGCGGATCACCATCGATGGAACCGAAATTTCCCTGCCCATCGACCAGGGGATAGCGCAGGGAAAAATCCTGCGCCAGGCGGACCAGCGTGTCGTAGACGGCCATGTCACCGTGGGGGTGGTATTTGCCGATGACGTCGCCGACGATGCGGGCCGATTTTTTGTACGGCTGATTGAAATGCGAACCCGTTTGGTGCATGGAAAAAAGAGTGCGCCGGTGGACCGGCTTCAGACCGTCGCGGATATCGGGGATGGCCCTGCCAATAATCACGCTCATCGAATAATCCAAATAAGACGTTTTCATCTCATTTTCGATGCTGACTTCCTCAATGGCCAGTTTCTTTTCTTTTTCCTTCTCTTTTTCTTCCATCGTTGTTCCTTAGATGTCGAGGTTGCGGACGTTTAAGGCATTGCTCAAAATGAATTCCTTGCGCTTGGAGGCGTCGTTACCCATCAGGGTGTCAAAAATGACTTCGCTTTCCTGAAAGTCGTTCACGGCCACCTGCAGCAGGGTCCGCTTCTCCGGGTCCATGGTCGTTTCCCACAACTGTTCCGGATTCATTTCGCCAAGCCCCTTGTAGCGCTGGATGGTCAAGCCTTTTTTCAACCGCTCGAACAGAAAGGCAACCAATTCCCGGCGGTTCTCTACGGTATAATTCTCCTTGCCGATCAGCAGATAGTATGGGGCTAGCGGAAACTCGGCCAGCTTTTCATAGATTTCGTGGATGTCGGAAAATTCGGGTCCAGTCAAAAAAGCATGATCAATCACCCGGCCGGTTTTTACGCCGTTGAATTCAAATTCGATTTCCAAAACATAGGTGGTGTATTCCTTGTCATATTTGATGTCCACATTCTTGCATAGGGAGTTCTCCAGCAATTTTTTGGCCAGGCGCGCTGCTTTCTCCTTGGTTTTAAAATCATTTTCGCTCTTAATGATTTCAATGAGCTTTTTGGTCAGGGAGCGCGGCATTCCCCGCTTTTCCAGGTTGTTCATCAACAGGTTCTTTTTATGAACCAGCTTGATGAATTTGAGCAATTTCTGCCCTTTGAGCAATTCTTCCTTGAAGCCTTCCCGATAAAAGACAACCTCGTCGCCGATCTTGGCGAACAGATAGTTTTCCAGTTCCTTCTCGTTTTTCAGGTAGGCCTTGGTCTGGCCTTTTTTTATCAAGTACAACGGCGGTTGGGCCAGATAGAGATAACCCTTGTCGATCAGCGAATGCATTTGCCGGAAGAAAAAGGTCATGATCAGGGTGCGGATATGGGAACCGTCCACATCGGCGTCGGTCATGATGATAATTTTATGATAACGTATTTTTTCAATGTCATAATGTTCTTTGCCGATGCCCACGCCCAGGGCGGCGATCATCTTTTTTATTTCATCGCTTTCAAGCATTTTGGTCGTGGAGGCTTTTTCCACGTTGAGTATTTTGCCTTTCAAGGGAAGAATGGCTTGAAAGCGCCTGTCGCGGCCTTGCTTGGCGGAACCGCCGGCCGAATCCCCTTCGACGAGGTACAATTCACTCTCTTCGGGACTTTTGGATTGACAATCGGCCAGCTTTCCGGGCAGGGTGGTGTTTTCCAGCAAACTGGATTTCCTGACCAGATCCTTTGCTTTTTTGGAAGCTTCCCTGGCCTTGGCTGCCAGGAGAACCTTGTTGATGATCGCCCGGGCAACGTGCAGATTATCATCAAAATAGTCGCCGAGTTTTTTGTTGACAAACGACTCGACGATCCCCTTGACGTCGGAATTTCCCAGTTTGGCTTTCGTCTGGCCCTCAAACTGGGGGTCTTTAATGCGGATGGAAATCACCGCCGTCAGCCCCTCGCGCACATCATCACCGGAAAAACCCTCCTTGCAATCCTTGATCAAATTGTTGGCTTGGGCAAAATTGTTGATCGTGCGCGTGATGCCCGATTTGAAACCGGACAAATGGGTTCCGCCCTCAATCGTGTTGATGTTGTTGACAAAGGAAAAGATCGTGTCATTGTAAGAATTGCCGTATTGAAAGGCGATCTCGATTTCGATATCTTCCTTCTTGTTGGATAGATAGATGGGGGAGGCGTGGATTTTTTCCTTCGCTCCCACCAGGTATTTAACGTATTCGACGATGCCGCCCTTATAATAAAAGGTCTCCTTTTTATCCACCCGTTCGTCATTCAAGGTGATGGTCAACCCCTGGTTCAGGAACGCCAACTCTCTCAGCCGCCGGGATAAAATGCTGGCTGTGAATTCGACCGCTTCGAAAATTTCCTCGTCAGGCCAGAAGGTGACCTTGGTTCCCCGCTTGCTGGTCTTGCCGATTTTGGTGAGCTCGGTCACCGGCTTGCCGTACTCGTACTTTTGCGAATAAATGTTACCGCCCCTTTTGATCTCCAAATCCAGTTTGGCCGAAAGGGCATTCACCACCGAAACGCCGACCCCGTGAAGACCTCCGGACATTTTGTAGCTGTTCTTATCAAATTTACCGCCGGCGTGCAGGGTGGTCATGACCACTTCGGCGGCGGTTTTCCCTTCCTCCTTGTGCAGGTCGACCGGGATGCCGCGGCCATTGTCGTTGACCGTGACCGAATTATCGAAACGGATGGTCACGTCGATCTGGTCGCAAAAACCGCCCATGGCTTCATCGATCGAATTGTCCACGACTTCATAAACCAAGTGATGCAGCCCAGAAGAGCCCGTGCTGCCGATATACATGGCCGGACGGACCCTGACCGCCTCCAACCCCTCCAGAACTTTTATGTTTTCCGCCGTGTACGACTTGTCCTCGAAATTGGCATTGGTTTTGTCCACGATCAATTCTCCTTTTCAAGTTCGAACAAATGATCGAATTTTTCATTCTTGAACACGGACGTGGCAATGATCTGCATCTGCGGAAAATGGTCGATAATGAAATTCAGATTTTTTTCGTCCATGGCCACATCATAATCATCGATCAAAAAAACCGGGAAGTCATTCTGGGAGCGAAAAAACAAATTGATGAAGGCCAGATAAACGATAATGAGATGTTTCTTCTTTTCACCCGACGAGAACAACTGCAATTTTTTCCCAGACACCATGAGCGCAAAACGGTCGCGCTGCGGGCCGAGCAGAGACCGCCGACTCCGGATCTCCGAATTTTTCATCAGGCACATATCGTTAAAAATAGACGATTCAGATATCTCGCGATTGGAGAGCAGGGCGGGAAAATATTTGATTTCCAGTTCTGAAGCGAAAGCGGTTTTGATTTCACCGTTCAATTGGTTTATGAAATTCATCCTTTCTTTGACAATTTCAAATCCACTCTCGGATAATAATTTATTCCAACTGTCCAATTCGGAGCTATTAACTGGTTTAGTCAATTTTTTCAGCAAAAAATTCTTTTGCTTTACCAGGTGATTATACCGCAAAATATGGTGTAAGTAAAGGGAGTGCACCCCAAATATGAAGCGATCGATCATTTTTCTAAAGTGGGGGTTGTGGTCGATGAACAAATTGTAGTTTAAAGAGGAAAAGAACAGGGGATACAAATATTTCCCGATTTCGGCCACTGGCCCCTTGGCGCTATCCATTTGCAATTTGAATTTTTTTTCAAACCTGGCGATCAGATTGTTTTCCACCGCCTGCCGGTTTATCTCGGCCTGAATGAAAAAGCCGGAGCTGTCGAAATTGACCATTTCCTGCTTGCTGACCTGCAGAAATGACTTGCCAAAACCAAGCAAATACAAGGCTTCGATGATCGATGTTTTGCCGCTGCCGTTGGCGCCATAAATCAAATTTTTTGAGTTGCCGAAGTGGATGGTAAATTTGTTTAAATTTCTAAAACCATTGATCTGCAAATTTTTTACTAGCAAGTAGAATTTAAATGTTCAATGGCATAATGATATAGATGAAATGAGAGCTGCTGCTGTCTAAGGGCTTGAAAAGAAAAGAGCTTTCGCTGTCATTCAAGCCGATCGAAATTTTTTCAGAATTGGTATGAGTCAGAAAATCAAGAACAAAACTACCGTTAAAACCGACGTTGACCGCCTTTCCCTGATACTCGATCGGGATTTCATCATAACCTTCGCCTTTTTCCGGCGTCGTTCGTTCCAGTGCCAATTTATTTTTGGAGAATTTGAACAAGACGCCGTTGTTCCTGGTTTTAAAGATCAGGATCCGGCGCAGGGTTTGCAACAATTCTTGTGAATTGACGATGGCTGTCTGCTCGGTCTTTTCAGGAATAACGGTTTTATAGTTTGGAAATTTTTGATCAACGATGCGCGAGCATAGGATCCTGTTTTTGTGCTTGAAAAAAAGATTGTTCTTGTCATAGGCGAACTCAATCTCTCCCTCGTTGCCTATCTTTAAAACCTCAAGCAATGTTTTTCTGGAAAGAATGTATTCCACAGGATCGGCGACCGGAAATTCGCCATCAAAAAATGTGTACGACAAGCGATGACCGTCGGTGGCGGCCATTTCCAGCCTGTTGTCCGAAATCGTCATCAACGCGCCGCCCAGGTTGAACTTCAACTCCGGAGAAATCACGTAATAACAATTGTTGATCATGGTATGAAAATCAGCCAGGGAAAGTTTCAAGGCAGTCGACAGGTCGTTGACCGGCAATTCTGGATAATCCGACGATTGCAGACCCAGCATTTTGTATTTGCTTGTTTTTTTCTCATTGGTGATCAGAATTTGCAAATCATTGTCTTCGGAAATTTCAATTTTCCCTTCAGGCATTTTTGAAATCAGATCATACAAATCCTTGCCGTTCACTGTAAAGGCGCCGGTCTTTTGAATATCCACTTGAATGTTGGTAGTTAAACCAATTTCCAGATCGGTGGCGACCATTTCCAAAATGCCGCCATTCTGGGCGGTCAACTTGATATTCTGCAAAATCTCCATGATGGCTTTCTTCTCAAAGATCCCTTGAAACAGCCGCAACTCGTTTTCAAGTTTTGCTTTTTCCACAAAAATTTTCATATTCAACCTGCCTTCTTATTTTTAGTCAAAATATATAATAATAAAATTATTAAAAACAAGCAATAAGAAAAAGTGGAAAAAATTGAAAACAATGATGGGGTGAATGGCTTCTCCAATTTTCACTTGTTGAAAACTTGTTAATCTTGTTGAAAAAATCAATCGGTAAAAAATTCAACATAGTAATTGACTTTTCTGGAAAAATCGTCGTCGGTTTCCAGAAGTTTTTCTATTTTTTTTATGGAATGAAGCACCGTTGTATGGTGTTTGCCGCCGAATGAATTGCCGATTTCAACCAGGGGATAACGCGTCAGTTTTTTTGTCAGGTACATGGCCACCTGCCTGGGCAGGGCGATCTTGGGTGAGTTGTTTTTTGATTTTAATTCCTCAATCTTAATATCAAACTTTTCCGAGATAAATTCCTGAATGGTATCAATGGTGATGATCTTTTTTTCAATATTGATGTACGGCTTCAGGGCCTCCTTGGCAAATGGCAAGGTGATGTCGGCCGATTGCAATTCGGAATGTTTCAAATCGGCATAACCAAGCAAGCGGTTAAGAGCCCCTTCCAGTTTTCTGATATTGTCCTTAATGGAAGTCGCTAAAAAATAGACCACTTCATTGGGGATGACAAAATCGTTGTGGAAGGTGTTTTTCCTTTCGGCAATTTTTCTTTGCAGTATGGCGATTCTTGCTTCCAAATCATATGGGAGGATGTCAACGATGCCGCCCATTTCAAACCTTGATTTTATCCTCTTTTCTAGGTCCGGCATATTGTCGGGATGCTTGTCGGCGCAAATGACAATCTGCTTTTCCTGCTGGATCAGGCTGTTGAAGATGTAATAGAATTGTTCACTGGTTCCGCCCCACTTGGTGATATATTGGATATCATCGATCAGCAGGACATCGATTGAGGTATACTTTTTCAAAAATTCAGACCGTTTGTTCAGGCGGGTATATTCGACATACTCGTTCATGAAATCACTGGTGGTCAGGTAAATGACGTTGATGTTGGCGTTGTTTTCAACGATGCGGTTGCCGATCGCCTGCATCAGGTGCGTTTTGCCGAGTCCGACGTCGCTGTATATGTACAGGGGGTTGTATGATTTGCCGGGGAATTCGGACACGCTGTAAGCGAAGGAATAAGCGATGCGGTTGGAATCGCTCTGGACCAGAGAATCAAATGTGTATTTTTTTTGCAATCGCGATTCGTTGTTGAGATTTTTTTTTGCGCTTTCTTTGTGGCCGCGTGGATTTTCTTCTTCGCCCAAAGGAACTATCTTGGTGACGAAATTGAAGTTCTTCTTGGTATAACTATTTATATTTTCCAGCAGGTTCTGCTTGATCCAAAGCAGATTTTTCTGTTCCGGGGCCCCGAGAAAAAGGGTGTTTTCAAGGGTACCGATATATTTTAACGGTTCGATCCATTTTTTGAATGAGGGTTCATCCAAAACGCTTTTTAGATATTTTGTCAGTTTTTCCAGGTTGTTCATCATTCCACCATTTTCCACAACTATTTTAACAAATGTGGAAAAAAATCCTTTATTTCACCTATTCGCCATACGACCATCCAATCCTATTGGAAAAGCCGCCGGGTGTCAAGTCTTGACAAAAAAATTTTTTTTGTTTAGAAAGTAGACATGAAAGACAAAGCATTGCTTAATCAGGTTCAAAAAAAAATCCAGGAATTACAGGTTGAGTTTTTAGATTTAAAGATACTCGATTTAAAAGGCAAGCTGCATTCGTTGCTGCTTCCCAGTAAAATGCTCGACGCCAAGCTGATCGAGAGCGGGGTCGGTTTTGACGCCTCCTCCTATGGATTTGCCAAGCCGGAAAAGAGCGATATGGTGATGATCCCCGATCTGGGCACGATGGTCATCGATCCTTTTCGCGAAAGAAAGACCGCGATTTTCCTGGCCAACATCCACCTGGCCGACAGCGGGCGCACCCGCTTCGCCGAGGACCCGCGCTTCATCGCCCTCAAGGCAGAAGATGCGTTGGCCAAATCAAAGATTGGCACCAGTGCCCTGTTCGGACCTGAATTTGAATTCTTTATTTTCAAGGAAGTCGGCTTTGGGGTCAACGCGGAAGGAAGTTTCTATTTTTTAAAAAAAGACAGCGAAGAAAAAAGAAACTTCTATCATGCCGGCTCGCCGGATGATGAGTTCATTGATTTTAAAAACGAGGCGGTTGCCCTGTTGCAAACTTTGGGTGTCGACATCAAGTATCACCATCACGAAGTGGCGGTCAACCAGCATGAAATCGAGACCAAGTTCAACCCATTGCTAAAAACCGCCGATCAATCCGTAATCATCAAGTACGTTTTGTTTAACCTGGCCAAAAAACGTAACTTGTACGTAACCTTCATGCCCAAGCCTTTTTACGGCAAAGCCGGAAATGGCTGGCACGTGCACCAATATATTAAAAATAAGGAGAAAAATGTTTTCCTAAAAAAAGGGAATTATGCCAACCTTTCGGACATCGGGCTCCATTACATGTCTGGACTGTTGTTTCATTCTGGTTCCTTGTGTGCTTTTTCCAACCCCTCAACGAATTCTTATAAAAGATTGGTCAAAGGATTTGAAGCCCCGATTTCGGCAATTTTCGCCATGTCCAACCGGAATGCCGCCATTCGCATTCCGGCTTACGTGGATGAAAACGAGACGCGAATTGAATACAGGCCTGGAGACTCCGCAACCAACCCGTATTTGTTCTTAGCGGCCATGTTGCTCTCCGGCATCGATGGAGTCAACAAAAATATCTCCCCCGAGAAATTCAATTTCGGCCCCTTCGATGGCGTGATTCCCGAAACCCAGGTATTTAAAAACAAGATCAAAGAGCTTCCCGAAAGCCTGGCCGAGGCGTTGGATTGCCTGGAAAAGGATAACGAGTATTTGCGCTACAACAATGTATTCGATTCAGGCCTCATTCAGCAATGGATAAAAATGAAGAAACTCGAAATTTTCGAGGTCGCCCAGATCCCCCATCCCAAAGAATTCGAATTGTATTTTAACTTTTAATCTTGTTCATAAAATTATTCAAAAAAGTCGCTGCAGTCGCCGCAATCCTTGTGATTTTACTTTCACCGCTTTTGTTGTTTTTTGACTTTAAAAAATATACTCCTTTCGTTTTAACTGTTTGGCTCCTTTCCGCAGTATATTTTGTCTTTGTCAAGGACCGGCTGTGAATCCCCGGCTCGAACAGATTTGTTTCACGTGAAACAATCGTTGACTGGATTTTTTTTGTAGGGGGGCTTTCTTTTTATGAGACTCGCCGCATACGTGGATTTCTTGTTGGCGTACAATGAAAAGGTGAATCTGGTCTCAAAAAAGTCGACCCGGGAAACGGTGGGTGCGCTTATTTCCGAATCGCTGCTGCTGAAAGAGCATATTTCGACCCCTTTTGTCATCGATGCGGGCAGCGGCGGGGGGTTGCTGGGCATTCCCCTAGCTTTGGCATTCCCAGAAAAAAAAATAGTTCTTTCGGAGACAGTGCAAAAAAAAGCAAGATTTCTCAATCTGGTCGTCGAAGAACTGGCTTTGAAAAACGTGTCGGTCTGGGCGGGGGCGATCCAGGAGTACATGCAGCGGCAAAAAAAGACAGCCGGCTCACTAATTTCCAGGGGTTTTCCCAGGCTTGACGTTTTGGCTGAATTTGTATACAGGCAAAACGTCAAGGAGTTGGTACTGATCACATCTCCTTTGAAAATTAATAATATTCAAAAAAGGATGGCAAATATCGAGCAAAACAGCTATAATATCCCCTCAAGGAACAATCTGATAATTTTTAAAATGGAGAATGTTTCACGTGAAACGTAAAAGGTATGGGTGAAATTATAGCGGTTGCCAATCAGAAGGGTGGGGTGGGAAAAACCACCACTGCGATCAATCTGTCGGCAGCTCTGGCTATTGCCGAAAAGCGGGTTTTGCTGATCGATCTTGATCCCCAAGCCAATGCCACCACCGGAATCGGCATGGATAAGAACGCAAACAAAAAAGACATCTATTCGATTTTGGTCGGTGAAAACAGCATCCGCGAGTCGATGGTGCCGACCGAACTTAAATATCTCAAAATCGTCCCGGCTTCGCGGAACCTGGCCAAGTTTGAGCTGGAGATTGTTTCTGAGGACAACAATCATTTGTATCTGAAAAATGTGCTTGCGGAACTGGAGAGCGAATACGACTATTTGTTTATCGACCTGCCCCCTTCCTTGGGGTTGCTGACCATCAACGCCCTGACCGCGGCCCACAACGTGTTGATCCCGATCCAGGCCGAATACTATGCGCTGGAGGGGTTGTCCGATTTGATGAATACGATCAACCGCATCAAGGAGCATTTCAACCCCGTCCTTGATATCAAGGGTGTGCTTTTGACCATGTATGACGAACGCACCAACCTCTCCAAACAGATTGAGGACGAGTTGAGGAAATTTTTCAAGACCAAAGTTTATGAAACGATAATTCCGCGCAATATTCGTCTTTCCGAAGCGCCCAGTTTCGGCAAGCCTATCCAGGTATACGATATCAAATCGGCGGGAACCCGGGCCTATATGTCCTTAGCCAAGGAGATGATGAAAAAATGAAACGAAATGTCTTGGGCAAGGGGATCGCGGCCATAATTTCCAACGAACCAATCGGCGAAAAAAAACTTTTCGATATCGCAGTCGACAATATCTATCCCAATCCTTTCCAGCCGCGAAAAAATTTTCGCGAGGATGCGCTTCGGGAACTGGCCGAATCGATGAGGGAGATGGGGATCATTCAGCCGCTGGTCGTGTTCAAGCGCGAAGGCAAGTATTTTCTTGTCGTTGGCGAAAGGCGTTGGCGGGCAGCGCAGTTGCTGAAATGGGAAAAAGTACCGGCACTGGTCAAAGAATTTTCTGAAGATGACGTTATGGCTGAAGCCTTGATCGAGAACATTCAAAGGGAAGAATTGAATGCCATCGAAATCGCCGAAGGGATCGAAGCGCTAATCGCCCAGAGCGGGGAAGGACAACATGAAATCGCCGGTAAGCTGGGGATGAATCGTGCCACGGTGAGCAATTTTTTAAGGCTGCTGAAGTTGCCGGCAAAGATTAAAGAATACGTGGTCAATGAAAAGCTCGATCAGGGGCACGCCCGCGCTTTGCTGACATTAAAAAGCAGCAGCGACATGCTGGAGGCAGCGAACCGCATAATCAGAAAGAATCTTTCTGTCCGCCAGGTTGAAATGTTGGTGAAGAATTATTACGTTTTACCCGAAAAATCCGACCCCGATCCGGATATTATGAAAATGGAGAACAAACTGACCCAGTATTTGGCGAGCAAGGTGAAGTTGGCCTATGCTAAAACCGGGAAAGGAAAAATCGAGATTTTTTTCAATTCTCTGGCTGAATTTGAGCGTTTGTTTTCGATTTTGAGCAAGGAGAAAAAAAATGAATAAGGTCGAACCGGTTACCAAGATCAGTGGATTTATTGATCATGATTCCGAAATCATCGGTGATATAAAATTCAAGGAAAGTTTCAGAATTGACGGTGTTTTCAAGGGGAAAATCCTTTCCGGCAAAGGATTGATTATCGGCGAAACCGCCGAGGTGGAAGCCGATATCGAAGTGGACAGCCTGACCATCAACGGGCGCTTGAAGGGCAACATCAAGGCAAAGGAAAGAATAGAAATATTTTCCAAGGGGCGAGTAATTGGAACCGTGAGCACTCCGAAACTGACCATCGAAGAAGGGGCTTTCTTTCAGGGATCGTGCCAGATGGAGATGAAAGCCTTGGAGAGCCAAAACAGGGGAAGCGACGACAAAGGGGTGAAATGAAAATAGCGGCGGTAATTCCCTCCCGTTTTCAATCGACCCGCTTTCCCGGCAAGCCTTTAGCGCAAATCGCAGGTAAAACCATGATAGAGAGGGTTTATCGCCAGGTGGAAAAGGCCAATTGCTTCTCGGAAATAATCGTGGCCACCGACGATCAACGGATACTCGACGAGGTCATCGCCTTTGGCGGTATTGCCAGGATGACCGATGAGAAGATCAATTCCGGCAGCGAGCGCGTCTGGGCGGTATTGGCGCAAAGTGACTGCGACGCCGCGGTCAACATTCAGGGCGATGAACCGCTCATATCGGAAAAACTGATTTTTCAGATTTATGATGCTTTAAGCAAAAAAACTCTTCCCGTAGTCAGCGCGGCCCGTTTTAATATTTCTTACCAGGATTTTCTTTCAAAAAATATAGTCAAGGTTGTATTAGCTGCCGACCATCAAGCCATATACTTTTCTCGTTCGCCTGTTCCGTATTGCGAGAAAGACCTTTTCAAGGGATTTTTCCAGCATATCGGGATTTATGGGTATACGCGCGAAGCGCTCAAAGCCTACATGGAAGGAGAAATTTCACCTTTGGAAAAAACCGAAAAACTCGAACAACTTCGCTTTTTGCATTTGGGGCTGAACATAACCATTGTTCTTACCGAATACGAATCCCATGGCGTTGACGTCCCCGCCGACATAGACAAGGTGACCGCGATTTTAAGGAGAGGCCATGTCTAAAACCAGGTATATTTTTGTAACTGGAGGCGTTTTATCTTCTTTGGGCAAGGGGATCGCCGCCGCTTCCATCGGTAATATCCTTGAATCGTACGGTTTCAAAATCAGCCTTTTAAAATTGGACCCCTACCTGAATGTCGATCCGGGCACGATGAGCCCCTTTCAGCATGGAGAAGTGTTTGTAACCGATGACGGGGCGGAAACCGATTTGGATCTCGGTCATTATGAGCGCTTTACCAGTACGGTCACCTCCCAAAAAAGCAACTGGACCGCCGGGCGGATTTATGAGAGCGTGATTCAAAAAGAGCGTAGAGGCGATTTCCTGGGCAAAACAGTTCAAGTCATTCCCCATGTCACCGATGAAATCAAGTCGGCCATTTTCGGTATTGATGGCGATGCCGATGTAGTTTTAGTTGAAATCGGCGGCACGGTGGGCGACATTGAAAGCCTGCCTTTTCTTGAAGCGATTCGCCAAATCAGTCTGGAGCTTGAAGAAGACAGGGTTATTTTCGTCCACTTGACCCTGGTTCCCTTTATTAAAACGGCCGGCGAACTCAAGACAAAACCTACCCAGCACAGTGTCAAATTGTTGCAGGAAATAGGCATTCAGCCCGATATCTTGTTGTGCCGGGCCGAAATTCCCCTGAATTTGGAAATCAGGAAAAAGATCGCTCTTTTCACCAATCTTAAAGTTGAAGCGATTTTCAGCGCCATCGATGCCGAGACGATTTACGAAATTCCCCTGATTTTTAAAACCCAGGGACTCGGGGAGATCATCCTGAAAAAACTGGGGTTGCGGAAACGCAAAGAGGAGTTTTCGCAATGGACGAAGTGGGTTAAACAGATAAAAAGAGTTGCCCCGGAAATCACCATCAGCATCGTGGGAAAGTATGTCAGCCACGCCGATTCCTATAAAAGCCTTTTTGAAGCCTTATTTCATGCCGGCGCAGCCAACCGCGTCAGGGTGAAATTACACATGGTGGAAGCCGACAGGCTCTTAGCCGAAAAACCGGCTGATGTTTTCAACCAGGCATGCGCTCGGTTTAAAAGACGCCCACTCCACCGAATTCAATCCCCGCACCAGCCAGAGGATATTTTTGAAACTTAAGGAGCTCAGCAATATTGAAGAGATGGGGCACAACATGCGCTTGGGCTCCTATTCCTGTCAACTGAAAAAATGGTCTTTGGCATTTTCGATCTACAAGAAGACGGTCATCCATGAAAGACATCGTCATCGTTACGAATTCAATCCCGTTTATGAAAATCAAATTGAGAAGCACGGCATGAAAGTTGGCGGGAAAAACATTGAGCGGAACCTGGTAGAAATGATTGAAATTCCAGCCCACCCCTGGTTTTTCGGTTGCCAGTTTCACCCCGAATTCAAATCAAAACCTTTGCAACCGCATCCTTTGTTCGTTGCCTTCATTAAAGCTGCAAAGAAAAACAAGTCTGATAAATCGAAATAATTGACTGTTATCGGTATTATTCGATTTTTTTTATAAACTCGTGAAAGATCACTTTGACCATGGCGGTCAGATTGATCAATAGCGCTTCCCTGGGGCCGGCGATGGTCGGCAGGGGATATTCCAGGTCAAGTAGTTTTTCACCTATGGCGGCAAAATCGGAGCTGGCTTGCAATTCCCTGGAGATGGTTTCCTTCAGCTTCACCGTTTCCTGCTGCGAACGGTCGAAAAAATCCTTCACGTTCTTCCGGCCTCTGATTATCCGGTTGTGCGGCAGGGCCAGTATTTCGGGGTTCAGCCGGCTTATTTTTTCCAGCGAGCCGATGTACGGGCTGAAGCCGGACAAAAAAAGCGGTTTGACAAGGCCGTTTTTCTCCATGACTCCAGCGGCATCGCCGGGGAAAAGAATGTTTTCGGGCAGCAATAAAAATGAAATCGAGCAGCGGGTATGACCCGGGGTTTCGTAAACTTGCAACCATCGGTTCTCGCCAACCGGGATTGCGTCCCCTTCATGGACAGCGCTTATGTTTTCTGGCATGGTAACTCGCAGCGCGTTGTCCTGGTTGAGGAGACGCTTGAATTCCTGGTTCAATTTATCTATAAATTCGATCGCCTTTGGATTCTGCAAAATTTCCATCGTGCGCTGCGAGGCGATGATGTTAAAATGCTGTTTTGCCTGCAGGTAGGCGCACGCCCCGGTGTGGTCGTAATGGGAATGGGTAAGTAAAAGGGTATCGACTTTGTCATTTCCCATAATCTCGGCCAAATTCCTTTCTATTTCATCCCCTTTGGCCAGGATACTGGCATCGACCATTATTTTTTTTTGTCCGCGAATGACATAAATGGGAAACATCGAATCGTTGATCACGAACACATTCGCGGCAATTTCCTCGACTTTTTTTATTTTCACCATCTATCCCAGCCGGTCAAATCCTCTATTTTTTTTCGCTTACTGGCCAACGGCACCTTTTTGGGATATCCCAGACTCATCAGTTCGACGATGCGCACCTCTGGCGGTATGCCCAGAACCGCCTTGGCCTTGTTTTCATCGAACGAACCGATCCAGCATGTTCCCAGGCCTTCGCGAACGGCCTGCAAGGCAACATGCTCCAAAACGATAGCCAGGTCGATCAGAAAAGCCGGATGGCCGCAGCGCATCACATAGACAGGATTCAAGGCGCAGGCAGCGATAATGATCGGCGCTCCTTTCAGAAATTGCTGATGGGGAGCGGCAGCCTCAACCAATTGTTCTTTAATATCGGGATTTTTCACTAAAAGCAATTTCCATTCCTGTTGATTGCGCGCCGTTGGCGCCAGCCTGGCTGCCTCAAGTATGCGGGCGATTTTCTCCGCTTCGACAGTTTTGGTGCTGTACTCGCGAATCGACCGCCGCTCCACTATCTCTTCTATGATTTTCATAGATGATAAGCCCCTCCGAGTAGCAAAGCGAACGACTCGCTTCTTGCCTCGGTTTCGGGATCGATCAAAAAATTGTTCAACCAACGGCTGTAGCGAATCTCAACGGTCAAGCTCCATTCGCCAAACGGCAGCTCGTAGCCGAGCATGGCGGTGACAGCCAGAATGAACTTTTTTGTACTGTCGCTCAAGTTATAGTCATTTTCACCGTCGGGAAGGAGAAAATGGTGGGATAGGAGAAAGACAAATTCGGGTCCCAAGGCGATGTATGGTGTGGCTTTGGTTTTAAATTGGTATTTTAAAAAAATCGGCAAAGCCAATGAGGTATTTCTATAAAATCCTGAGAGAGATTGGTTTGGCGCAAAGGCGATGGAAGCTTTAGCTCCCCCTTGGCTGTACAAGGCATTGAGCTCCAATTTGATTTTTGGGACAAGGTTGAACGCCCAGCCCAGGCCAAAACGCACTCCTGTTTTCTGCTGACTGTTCAAGGAACTGGCCGCGGCAGTAAAAAGATATTTGCTGGAATTCATGCCAACCAAAGCCTTGACCTCGCCGGCTTGTATTGTTCGGGCAAATATAAATAGAAAAAGCACAACTGAGAGTTTTCTATACATATTTCTGAGAATAGCATAATGATCCATGTTTTTCAACGAGTTTGATTGGTTCAATTCATGAATTACTGGCTTATTTCTGGGTAAGAATTGCTTGTAATGAAAATACTGAAAAATTTGTCCAGAAATACAAATTTACAAATAACCCAAAGACTTGAAATGCTCAAGTTCTTTTTGGCTCAGGGATCTGAGGTCCGCCCTGGCTGCTTCGGTGGTTTTCGTCTGGATCAAACGCAACCATCCCAGGAAGCGCAAGCGCAAGAAACTTGTCAAATCGGGCTGCGCTTGGATTTGCGAACGGGATGGCTTGTCGCCCAATTTAAAGAGATCCTCCCAATTGCGCTTGAGGGAGTTAATGTAGTACCAACCGTTCCAAGCGATGGCATAGATCTGTTCATCTTTAAATCCCTGAGTCACGACCATGCCTCCGACCTTATACTGACGGTTGTTGAGGATTGGAGTAAGGCTTTTAATATCGAATGGACCATCTTGTCCGGTCAATATTTTATAAATAGTGGGAAAAATGGCTCCCAATTGTGTCGGCGAGCCAATTTCCCCTTTCAGTCCGCATGCTGCGGGAAATTTGATGACCAGGGGCACCCGGGTGATTTCGGGATAAACGTCGTAGCCGTGGCCCCAAGCCCCATGCTCATAACACCCCTCGCCGTGATCTGACACGAGTATGATCAGGCTGCCATCGTAGCGGTTGATTTTTTTCAGGTAATCGATGGTTTGTCCGAACAACGAATCCACATAATTAATCGTGGAATCATAGTCGTCTATAACATCCTGCACTTCTTCTGGCGAGTAGAATCTGCCATCCCGGGTAATGTGGCGAATGACCAGGTCCTTTTTTTGGTGGATAATTTTTTTATACTGGTTAAGAAAAGGCGGGGGCGGAACAATGGGGAAGTGCGGTTCCATGAAATGCAGGTAGGCGAAGCTGGGGATCGGGCTGGCCCGGACCCAGTCCGTAAAGGCTTCCACCATTTTGTAACTTTGGCCGAATCGGTACTCCTGCAGGAACTGCTTGTAGTAGTCGACGCCGCGAACGAACCCGGAACGGTTGGATATGTGGGCATTGGCTGTAAAAACAGAGGTGCTGTAACCGGTCCGCTTCAAAAATTGGGGAAGTGTCAGTATGTTTTTGTCCAGAATATCCAGGATGCCCAATATCTGGTGGTGATTGGGATAGAGTCCGGTAAAGATCGTTCCGACCGATCCGGGTGTATAGCTGGCATTGGTGAAAGCCTGTTTGAATACAAGGCTGTCCTTGGCAAATTCGGAGATGCGCGGGGCTGTTCCCCGGCTGTAGCCGTACAACCCCAAGTGACCGGCTTGGCAGGCGTCGATAAGAAAAATAAAAATATCTTTTATTTTATTCTTATCGATGTGCGCGGTGGTTTCTGCAACAATAGGTTCCTTTTTTTCCGTTTTTTCGGCACTGTACCAAAGGTTAAGGATGTTGGCCTTTCCCTTGAGGCAACTGATGCTGGCCACGAAAGGTGTTGCTGAACTGTATGAATAAACAGTCTTTTTCTCCGATACGGGCAGAATTTGGGAAAAAGGGGCGGACAAATCACGGTCAGCAACGATTTTGAAGGAATGAGCTTTCAAGGAAGCTTGGCCCTGGAATTCAAACTCGATGTGTCCAGGCAACAGGTAAATCTCGAACCGTTCCCCTTCCACAAGCTTGCGAATATTCCGGTCGGCAAAGCGGGTCCCTTTTTTTTGCAGATAAAGAGCGCGCAAGCGGAATTTTTTACTGGGCAGAACAAAACGTATCTGGTTGAATCCCGAGCGCAATTCGGTGCAGGAAAACGAGTAGCGCGAAAATTTTGGCGATGCGGGGAGAATGGCCGCCAACTGGTCGTTGACGAAAACTTGGATCGTCCTAAGATCGGCGCAGTTATAAACAATGTGCACAAATTCCCGGGCAGCAGTTTTTTTCAGATTAAATGCGATGGTTGGATTTAGGGTCCGGGGAGTGAGAAAGTCTTCATTGGCGTCAAATCCCCGCCAAATGTTGGCCGGAGTCGCGTAATTCGTCTGCTCCCCCTCCCAATTGAGCCAATATTGGGACTGTTTAAGGAGGTCGATCCGTTCTTTTGCGTTTGCCTTGCAACCGGTGCTCAACGTCAAGACAGTCAGAATGGCGAATAAAAAAAATCTTTCAATCAGTCTTTTGGCTTTCATATTTAAAAACCTTAAGCGAAGGGAATTCTTGCGGGAGTAACATAATTTATAATAGCATAGGGCTGGAAAATCTGCAACCTATACGGTCCTGTATTTGCTAAAACCAAAATTGAAATGTCGGACGAAAAATTATCATTCGATTCATATTCCATTGATCTCATTTCCTTGATTGACTTTGCAGATGATTATCCTCAAAATACCATCATGCAGGAAATGATTCCACCCAAACGTGTTCCGCTGGGTACAAACCTTATTAAACCTGCTTTAATGATCAGGCGATTCGATGATAAGATCAAGGGCAAAAAATTCCATGTTTGAGAAATTTCCGAAACAGAGAAACCCACTGCCTCCTGAATATATTTTAATTTACAATAGCCATATTAAAAGCAACCGGGAAGGAAAGACTACCGCAACATCGTTTTCAATGAAAATGGAGCGCTGGCTTCACAAGCAAACCGCTGCCGATGTAGGCAAATCCAAAAATGTTTCAACTTTGGAAATAGGGGCAGGAACGCTCAATCAATTCAATTATGAAAACACGACGCCTTATGACATAGTTGAACCCATGCCTGAACTGTATGCGGGATCTCCACATCTCTCTAAAGTAAGAAAAATTTATAACGATATTGAAGACGTATCGACTGATAACAATTATGAGAGAATTATTTCAATAGCCACCTTTGAACATATAACAAATCTGCCCGCTGTTGTCGCAAAAACCTGCCTGCTTTTAAAGAAAGGCGGCTCATTACGTGTTGCCATCCCCAATGAAGGCACAATTTTGTGGACGATGGGTACGAAACTGTTCACAGGAATTGAATTTAAAATTAAGTACAAGCTTGATTATGGGGTGATTATGAAATATGAGCATGTTAATACTGCCGAAGAAATTGAAGAGGTTCTGAATTATTTTTATAAGGCAGTCACATGTTCTGTATTTGGAATAAGTAAATTACTTGCCTTTTACCGCTTCTATGAATGCAAGGGACCAAGGATAGAAATTGCCCGTTCATTCAGGATATAGTTGTTAGACCTGCTTTTTATCGTTATTATCCTTCGAAAGTTGAAGTCGGGGAGACTAAAAAACGGATTTGACCTTGAAGCTTGGATTGATTATAATCGCTTCATGAGATTTTTCCTGATGTTTGTGTTTGTATGGGGAATGAACGCCTGGGAAGCAATATGAAACGACTTGCCGTGCTTATTCCCGCATTGAATGAAAGCCAACGGGTGGAAACCGTTATCGCCGGCATGCGCAGCATCCAATCCGGCTTATCGGCATCGGAAGTCCAGATCATTCTTGTCTTGATCGATGATGGTTCGCGGGATGATACCTTTGGATTATTTGAAAAAAAATTGTTTAAGGAAAAAATTAAAGCGAAATTGATTCGTTTCGACCGTAATTTTGGCAAGGATAGCGCCGTGTTTGCTGGCATCCAGGAAATGGAAGCCGATTTTTATGCGATCGTCGATGCCGACGGGCAAACGCCGTTCTCCCTGGTTCCCGACATGTACCACCGGATTGAAGAAACAAAAGCTGAAGTCGTCTACGCGGTCAAGGAGCAGGAGCCGTATCATTGGTTGAGGCGTTCCCTTACCGCCATGTTTTTTTTCATTGCGCGAAAATTAGGGATTCGCGAACTGAAAAAGGGTTCCTCCGATTTCATGCTCTTTTCGCGAGCGGTCAGGGACCGGTTGCTGCTCATGCAGGAGAATGGCATCGTTGTCCGCAACCTGGTGCGCTGGCTGGGGATGGCTTCGGTGGAAGTGGTGTTCAAACCAGGAGAAAGCGACAGCTCCACCTTCACCTTTAAAAAACTCTTTTTGCTGGGCATGAGGAGCATCATCTCCTTTTCCCACATCCTGCGCATCAATTTTTTCATCGCCCTGGGCTACTGGATTTTCTCGTTTTTTTATGCGCTCCTCATCCTTTACAACAAATTCACCGGCAGGATCGTGGTCGGCCTGAGTACCATGACCCTTTTAACCCTGATCTCATTCGGCCTGATGTTTTTCATGATCGCCATTATCGGCGAATATCTGATCATCCTCTTTGAAGAGGTAAAAAAACGTCCTCGCTTTTTTATCGAGCGGATCCGCGATATTGAAGGGGAATAATTATTTTCTTTTTTACTCGATCCTTACCTTGAGCAATTCCAAGGAGGGGCCAGAGTCTATTTCCAGATAATTGAATTGCCAAGCCAGGGGCAGGTTTTGGAGATTGATCACGATATTGTTTTGGCTTTCTGGCCGCAGCCGCTGGTTGCTGACCGGTTTTTCATTGAAAAGAAATTCCACCGCCGTTTCCCTGTTGGCGTTGAAAGTGCAGACAAGGTTTTTTTTGCCTCTTAGAGAATAATAAGGGAGGAAATAAAGAATTTTTGCCCCCTGTTCCCGTTCGGATAGAACCAGGAGGATTCCGTTGGGGGTTTTTTCGACTTTTTCGAACAATCCCTGGCTTTCGCCTTTTCGGATCTGATTTTGCAACGCATACCAGTTTTTTTGACCTTGATTTGGATCAATGCATATCTTGTTTTTGAAGAGGAGAATCAGGCGAATCCCCTTTGTCTTCAACATCTGGATGAATTGCGGATCGCCCAGGCCGGAAAACCCGGTTTGTGCTTGAAGTTGCGGAGCGTCATTCAATTCGTAATAATCGCGCAGGTAAAAGATGTGCCCGTGATAGGTGTGTTTGTCGTGGTAGGGGGTAAACAGGGGGTAATGGTTCGAATTTTGCGGATAAAAAGGAAGCTCCAACAAGCCGAAATGATCCGGATAGAGCGCCAGCGGTTGATAGAATTTCCGGTAGAGCGGTCGGTCGTCATCCAACCTTTCCGGATGTACCGGCCAGCGGATACGTTCGGCGAAGACCAGCAACAGCACAAGTGCCAGGATGATTTTTTTTTCTTTGAAATGTTTGAAAAAATAGGAGAATCCAAAAGCGGAAATCGTAAAAAAGAGCAATAACAGGATATATTCCGTACGAATGCCGCGGCTGCGGAGAAGGGCCGGAAAGAGCCGGGCCAGGCCCTGAAATAGGTTGAAAAAAGGCAAACTGATCTGGCTGGAATAAAACTGCAAAACCATCCAGGTGCTTGTGAGCATGAGAAGTTCTTTGGGAATTTTTTTGCGGATCAGGATCAAGAGGAGAGACAGGCTCAGGATAAACAGCAGGAGTGTCCAGCTGCAAATCCGGTCCAGTATGACGAAAGACAATTGGTTGTAAACGATTGGCAGGGCCAAGGCCGGTACGATCAGGAAAACAGAGCAAATCAGGGCAATGGTTTTTTGCAGACGGTTTGCCAAGTAAGGTACAAAGGCAAGAAGGAAAAAAATAAACAGGCTGATTCCCGGGCAGCGCGGGGATTGATTCCAGAAAATCCGTTTGAAAAAAAGAAGCACATAGGACCAATTGCTGTAAAAACTCAGCGGGGTACTGAACGAATTGACCGAGATAGATTCGACTTCGTCGACAGAGGAAAAGGAGGTTTTTGGGCTCAGGTAAGGGAGAAAAACGAGCGCGACGGAAATGACGAAAAGGAGCGAAGCGGCAATAAGCAGCAGCCAGGAGCGCCGGGGCAGGAGACCGAATAGAATCTGTCGAATCAGAAAAAAGATCCCCAGGGCAATTCCCAGAAAAAGGCCCAAAGAGAGGTCGAATAGAAACTGGAAAAACAGCGAGAAAAAAAAGAAAAAGAGATCGTTGGTCCGGTTGTTTTTTAAAAATCGTGAAAAAAACAGGAGAGTAAGCGGGATGGGAAAGCTGAACAGCAGGTTCAATTGGGGGATGTTATGCACCCGGAAAGGCAGGAGGATATAGAGGGCCCCGGCGATCCAGGCGATCCAGCGCTCCGGGACCCATTCGCGCACAAAGCGATATGAGCAATATCCGGCCGCGATGTATGCAAAAAAGACCAGGAAATTGTAAATGATATACATATTCCTGATATGAACGAGGTAGAACGGCAGGACCAGCACGGTTTGGCCGAAAAGGTTGACTCCTGCCGTCAAAGTATGGGACAAGGGAAAGAGGATGGGAAGTTGGAAAATATTAAGGAAATCGCCTTGGGAGAATTTTTTCAGATTGGAAAACAGGATTGTTATACTGAGGCGAATATCGCCATTGGAGGCAAAGGGCAGCTGGCTGAATAGATGGGGTAAAAGGGGAAAGAGAATCAGCAGGGATACCATGAAATAGGAGAAAATTATTCCAGTTTCCGCGCGATATTTTTTAATTTCCAGCGCCATCGCTCAAGGGTAACATAAACGAGCTCGTTTGCCAACGGCTTCAATTGCAGTGGACACGATCGATCTTCCTGTGCTATAAATATTCAATGCCCGCCGATAAACGCAAACCAATCGATACTCTAGCCCTGTTGCTGCTTCTGGTCTTTGCTTTGGCTATGCGACTGCAGCAGTGGAACCGCATTGCCGTCCCCGATGAAGCCGCGCTGCTGAACATGACGTTCCACCTCTATGACAATCCTTTCCCCAATGGCACCTATCCGGGCTATCCCGGTTTTCCGCCGTTTTTTTTATATCTCAATTTTCTGATCTCCTTCGTCTGCCAGAAGCTCCTCCTTTTTTTCGGCGTCATTCAATTTCCTTCTCAATTCGTTTATTCCAACCAGGGCTTCGATTTCGTCCTCAAGGCCGGCAGGATCATTTCGGCTTTAACGGGAACGGCTCTGGTGGCACTGTCCTGGCGCCTGGGCCGCGAGTTTTTCAACCGCACAACGGCCTGGGCCGCCGCATTGTTGATGGCCGTCAACTCTTTACTGGTTTTCGACAGCCATATCTTCAAACCAGACACCATGATGGCCCTGTTGCTCTGCGCCAGCCTTTATTATGCGTTACAACACGACCGCGAAGCGCACTGGCGATGGCTCTTTTTTTCATCTTTGTTTTTCGGACTGGCGGTGGCCGCCAAGTACAATGCAGCGGTGGAACTTTTTTTCCTGCTGCCTGTATTCCTGATCACCTGCCGCCGCAACCGCCAGCCGCTCTGGAAACCATTGTTCATGGCGCCGGCAGCCATGGCACTCGGGTTTTTTGCCGGCGCTCCAAATTGGATAGTCCATCCTTTCCTGAACCTTGCGGAAGCTTACCGCTTTGTCACCTATCATTATTCCAGCTTTCATTTTTACAACGACAAAAAGCTGGCTTACTCCGCTTTTAGCAAAACGTTCCTGGAGAGCTTTGGGCCGATCCTCTGCGCCTTCCTGCTGATCGGGCTTTTGGCCATCATTTTCAACCGCCGACGCACGGACATGATCATCGCGGCCTACATCATCGTCTATGTCGCCATCTTGGGCAATACCTCCTATTTCGGCGTGCGCATGGTGTTGCCGCTGCTGCCGGCAGCCGCTTTGCTCATCGCCAGCGGCATGTTTGATGCTCTGCCGCGGTTGCTGCGCAAATTCAAGAACTTGGCTGCGGCATATCGATTTGTTGCCTGGGCCTTGTTGGCGATCTTTGCCGCAAGTGGCGCCCTGCAGAACATCCGCCGCTTCAACCTTCTAGGGACCGCTTCCACCTATGACCAGGCGATCGATTACCGCTTCCGCCATATTCCTTTCGGATATACCTTGGCCCGGGAAAACCTGACCCCCGGGTTCAGCGGTGACATGGGATTCTCCGATCTCACCTCCGTGCCGAGACAGTGGTTCAAAGGGCCAAATGCCATGCGTTTCCTGTGTACCGGACTTTTTACGCACTACATACTCGAGGAAACCGGAAACTCTCCCATCAAACACAAACTGAAGCGCTATCTGACATACTACACTCCAATCGAACGCATTCACAAGCCGCGCTTTTCTTCTTTTGACGATGACATTACTTTTTGGTATAAAAAACCCTCCTGGGTGAAAGATTTGAACCTTGACCGCCCTTTGCCGCACCTGCCTTCCGTTTTCAGCCTGCCGCCCAGCGAGCTTGCCAGCGATACCTGCTACTTGCCGCTGCAGAATTTCGAGAAATCAGCGCTAGCGGGAAAAATCGCCAGGGATATCTGGACAAAAAAAATCTATTCCACGCGGCCGTTCTCGCGCATTGTTTTTTACATCTTGCCCAATGGGGTCAGCAAACAGCTTTTTGTCACGGTCAACGGTGAAAAGGAGAAATTCCCGCTCGGGCAGGTCCGGCGGATCCGCAGGATCGTTTTCGACCGCATCCGTCCCCAGTTCCTGCATGATGATTATATTTATTCAGTCGAGATGGCCACGGACGCGACCAGGCTGCCTATTTTCCTGGTCTGTATGCCTGAGTTTGCGTCTGCGCCTGATCCTGCACCCGAAGCAGCCCTGTTCGACCGGCCGCAGATCGACCCGCTTCCCGATCTCTTTTCCGCTTCGGAAGCCCCATGCTGGTGTCGGGAGGTTTACAGGATTGCGGGCATCGATCCCATCCTGCACCGTTTCATCCAGACCGAGCGGCTTTTTTCAAATTTTGAGCAATCGAACCAGGACAGGGTTCTGGATGATTTCCCGCTGGTTGCCGGCGGCTACCTGCTGCGCATCAAAGGCAAAAAAATAGTTGCCACCCAGCCGTTGACGGCAAATCTAAAATTGACCTGGCATGCCATCGGCTTGAACAAAGAAGACAACGGCGAATTCAATTTTTCACCGGCGGAAATGGCGTCCGGGATCGTGCGGCCAATCGCTGTTGACGAACTGGCGTTCGTGCAATTCGGCATCGAGGGCCAGTGCCCGAGCAATTTCCTGATCGATGAACTCAGTATCGAGCCCGACTATTTGACTTATATCAATACGTATTGGCTGAAAAAATAAAGGGTAACTATCCGCTTTCCCTTCACAACAGAAACTTCCAGGAAAGCGGTTTTCTGGCGTCTGAAATTCTTTACTCGCTCTCGCCATTTTGCTAAAATGCGCACAATGAACTCATCGATTTCACTCCGACGTTTCCAGTTGCCGCTCCTCCTGCTGATCGCCTTTCTCCTGCGTTTGCAGGGCTGGTATCCGTTCCATGTCGTCGATGAAGATGCAATTCTGCAAATGGTCTGGGGACTGCACCTTAATCCCCTTCCTCCCGGCATGCCCCTTCCTTTTCCCGGCTATCCGCCCTTGTTCATGTATCTCAATTTTTTCCTCTCCTTGCTCTACCGGGAACTCCTTGTCTTTTTGGGCGTCTTTGCTTCCGCCGGCGACTTTCTTGCCTCGCCCTATGCGCAGTCCTTCGTTTTCAAGACCGGACAGATATTGGTCGCTCTTTTAGGGACATTGCATATCGCCGTGGTTTGGAAGATCGGCCAGGAGTTCTTTGATCAACGGGTGGCTTGGCTGGCGGCGCTCATCGTGGCGTTTCATCCCCACCTTATTTTAAACGGCCACATTTTCAAGTCGGATGTCCCGCTGGCTCTTTTCTTCGCCCTGCTTCTTTTCTATGCTCTCCGCTTTGTCAGAAACCTGGAAACAAAGGATTTCCTCGCCGCCTGTTTCATCGCCGGCTTGACCACCGCCTGCAAGTACAACGGCGCGGTGGAGGTTCTGCTCATCCCTGTCATTCTATGGGCCGTCCGCAGAAAATTGGCTCCCAAGCGTTGCTGGCGGCTTCTGCTTCTCTCCCCTCTTTTCGGGCTATTCGGATTTCTGGTCGGCGCACCCAACTGGATGGTCCACCCCGTAAAGAGTTTCCTTTTTGCCTCTCGCCTCGCCTTCTTTAATTTCCGGGAATACACTTTCTATGGTTCGTTTTCCTCAACCTATGGCCATTATGTCGTCGATCTCTGGCGAACGCTGGGGCCCATATTCGTACTTTTGTTTGTTATAGGTATCCTTTTTGCTTTCCTGCGACGAAACAGAGAGGAAATGATAGTAGTGCTTTCCCTTTTTTTATATTTTCTTGTTCAAGGCAGTTCAGACTACTATGGAACCCGCGTCATCCTTCCCTTGTATACGGGAGTCGCTTTGATTATTGCCAAGGGGGCCTTCCGTGATCTCTTCTCTTTTTTGAAGAATCCCTCCCGACAACGGATTTTTTCGATCTTGGTCTTTTCATTCGCCCTCCTTTTTTCGCTGGGGAATATCAAGGATTCTCTCACCCTCTTTAACCTCTGGAAAACTTCCTCCACCCTGGATGAGGCCGCGATCTTCCGGAGAGACCACATCCCTTCGGCTTTTCCCTTTGGCCGCGAAACATTCACTCCCCGTGAGGCGGGAGATCGTGGATACTGGGACATCTATAGCATCCCTGATTTCCGCCTCTTCCAAGGCTCCACGGCTCTCCCATTCCTCACTACCGGGATTCTGGCCGACCATATCCTGAATCACTCCCCCAGCAAGGATCTGAAGGAAAAGCTGCGATTCCGGCTGCGGGAGTACCGTACCTTCCACAAGATCTCAAAACCACGCTTCGGCGCATGGGATGGTGATATTATTTTTTGGTACCACCCCCACCCCAGGATCCTCGCCTATACTCCCGGCAGCAAGATTTATCCCCTACCGCGACTCATCTCTTCTTTCCAGCGGAGTACACTATTCTTCCCGCTTCAACCCTATGAAAAGGATCCCGGTTTTTTCCCTTTGGAAGGTGCCTTCTTCGGGAAATGGATTCTGTCCTCCAAACCCTTGGCGGCTTTGTCCGTGACTCTTTTTTGTCCTGAGGGAGAAATCGAAGCCAAAGTGAAAGTCAACAGCAAGGGAATCCTACTCAGGGCTTCCCGGGGCATGGCGGAATTCGTCTTCCCTGCACCGCCCCCTCTCTTCTTCCAGAAATCCCCCCTTTATCGAATCGAGATACAGCTGCCTGATGAACATCCCAAGGCTTTCCTTCTGGTTCAAGAACGCCCCCTTGTTCTTCCTTCAGAAACACCTCATATCTCCAGTCCTCTTGAGGGGGATCCGCCCCCCCTGTTCTCCTCAGAGGTGCCTCCCGGTTGGGTCAGGGAATTCTACCGCCTGACAGGGATTGACCTCTCTCTGCTCACCTTGACCCAGGAGGTAATACTTTGGGAGAATCCGGAACGCTCCATTCTGCCCTTTGCTTCAGAGTGGATGGTTCTTTCTCGGGGAGTGTATCGCTGGGAGATAGAAACCGAACCCCTTGCAAAGAAGGTCCCCGGGAGCGATCCGCCTCCTTTTGAAATAGTTTGCTTTTACGGGAATCGCCTTGAAACACGGACTCTGGTCTGGGAGAAACTCGACAATGGACGCTACGCGACATTTCTGGAAAACCCGGAGGAGAGAATTTTCCTGAAGGTCAATACCGGGGATTTTCAGAAACAGAATCTTCTCCTCCTCCGCCTCCGCCTCTATCCGGATTACCTTCGCTCCATTCGCCAAGGGCTGATTTCCCGGGATCCGTCGCAATAAGGTACTGTTGGCGAAACCAGCGAGGAATTGAGAATGTTGACCCATATCAAAGGAAGCAATGTTTTCCCAATTGCTCCATTAAAAAATACCGCCACTAAGGCATTATATTAACTCAATCTTCAAAACCTGCAAAAGTCCAACATGTCAACCAGGAGAACGGGATTGGATCTAGAATTTTAGTCTTCCGGCCTTGCGTGTTGAGCTGGCGTATTTCAGCGCCTCGGCTTTGACGCTTTCCTTGCCCTTGTCGCTGATCGCGCTCACCGCGTAATCGTACTGGGTTTGCTGCCTGATCTCGATCGAGTAGTCCTCAATGGAATTGGTCGTGGCGTCGACCACTTTCCATAATGAATAGCTGTCCGTGGACTGGCCGGTCAATTTACGGTAGACGTTATAGCCGATGATGGGGATCTTCTTTTCAACGTTGGCGGGGTTCGGCGCCCAGCGGACCCAATTGTATGCATAAAACTCGTTCCCGAGGCTGTCGACTCCGCGCACCTGGTAATCGAAAAGATCCTCCCCGGTGACGCCGTTTTTGTCGATATAGAGCAGCACCGCTGGGTTTACCTCGGCCAGCGTTTCCCAGGCAGCGGATGTTTTCAGCTTGCGATAAACCCGGTACTTGCTGAGGGTAATGCCCCAGTTGTTCCAGCTGCCATCGAATGCCCAGGTGAGCTTGCGAAAATACTGGACCGTGAACAGATTGCGGTTGATGATCAGCTCGTTTTTTAAGTCCAGTGCCGTCAAGGGGATGTTCAGGTAGTTGGCTTCGACTCCGAGCGGGGGCTGGGGTATGGGAATCGAAGGCGGAGGCACAGGGGGGCCGGGCGTGTCTGAATCGTCGGGATCAAAAATAGCGACGAACACGTCGCTGCTCACGGAGAAATCGGTCCAGGCGGCAACGGCTCCGATTGAGGAGCTGTAATCGATGCTCGGATGATAAGTTTGGTTGCTGCTGGTTA
>JAPKZL010000003.1 GCA_026393795.1 Candidatus Aminicenantes bacterium
GAAAAAGGGACCATAATCCTGGGAGCATTGGCTGCCCAGGCCCTGCAGGATCTTGACGCGGGTGGCGTCGTCGAGGTTCTCCTCCATAATGGCCAGCAACTTGGCAAAGCGTTCGCGGGCGCCTTCAAGCTGCTGTTTCAGCAGCTCAGGATCAACAGGGACTGCCGCCGCCGGCACGGTCGTGTCCGCGTCTGCGGCCCTGGCCGCCAGCGGAGCCAGCAAGCCCAGCACGCCGCAGCCGCAAATGCCGGCGCCGCACGTCTTGAAAAAGTCATTCCGTTTCATTTCGCACTCCTTATTTATAGCGTTTAATAATCCGCTGCCAAAATCGTCTTGCTTCGTGAATGATACGGCGATTTTCAGTTGGCGGTTATCGGGAAACCGCACAATTCGCAAAAATCATGTGAATTCCTGATCCCAGGCTTCCGACTTGCCCGCCGCACTCACTTTGACCGAAGTAGACGGATCAAGCCTCTTCTGCATATTGAAAAAATCAAGGCTGGCAGGCTAGTGTCAATTCAAGACCTGCCCCTCATGCTTTTAACATCAACTGTAATAATGAAAGACCTGACTCCAATGCTTTTCAATGCTTTTCCAGACAGCCAGCGCCAACATCCCTGTTTCCGGCGCGCGATGCCGGCGAATATCTGCTATAATAAAAATGGAAATTACCGAAAAGGAGATCGCATGATGAAAAATCTATTGATCATAGTTTGCCTGCTGTTTCCGCTTTCATCGGCTCTGCCGGCTGATGACGCCAACTTTGGCAAAAAAGACCCGGGCTTGCTCAATTTAAAAGGGTCGATCTATTTTCTGCCCGCAGAAACGTACGAAATGCCTGCCGATATAGAAACGCAAAAGCCGCAGGGGGTCATCTACGCGGAGAAACTGGACATCCCGGTCCGCGATTTTTCGGAAGGCTTTCCGGGCGTGACGGATCGTTTCGAGTGGTTCGGCCTGATCTATACCGGCGTATTCGAGATCAGCAAAGCCGGCGTGTATAAATGGCGCATCGAATCCGATGACGGCAGCCGGCTATGGGTCGACGGCAAGGAGATCATCAATAACGACGGCGGTCATCCGATGCAGTCCGGCGAGGCGGAGCAGGAATTAAGCCAGGGCCGGCACGCCATAAAGGTCTGGTATTTCCAGGGACCGGCCACCGAGGTCGGCCTGCAGCTTTTCATCACCGTACCGGGCGCGGAAAGCGAAAAGATATTTTCCCTGGCCGATTTTTCCGCAGGCGTTTCCGGCGCCTTTAAAAACGTGAACGCCAAGGCCACCAAGGAAGGCATCCGCATCCAGTTGGACGCCCAGGTCCTGTTTGATACGAACAAATACGACCTCAAACCGGCCGCCGCGCAAACCATTAAAGACCTGGTGCAAATTATCGCCACCTATCCGGGCTGCCTGGTCCGGGTGGAAGGCCATACCGACAATGTGGGCAGCGATGAAGCCAATCAGGCGTTGTCGGAAAACCGCGCCCGCTCGGTCATGGAAGCCCTGAAAAAGGCCGGGGTTCCCGCCGGCGTCCGTTTCGAGGCAGTCGGCTTCGGTAAAAGCCAGCCGGCAGCCGACAACAACAGCGAAAAAGGCAGGGCCCTGAACCGCCGCGTGGAAATGCTGATCGTTCAGTAACAATGAAGAAAGAGCTTGGCGAGGGGAACGCGGGAGGCAGGAAATGAGAAATAGAGAACTAACCATGAGCATTGGGATTATGGTTTGGATAACGGCGCTGGCTCTTTATCCGGCCGGCAAGATCTATAAGCCCGACATGAACAACTGCGCCGGGTTCACGGATGCGGACGCCGCCGAAGTCATGAATGTGCCCGCCTCGGCCATTACGGCCAGGACGGAAAAAATGCATGACGGGCTCTGGATGTGCACGTTCAGCTCCGCCAGGAAAGCGCTGCGCTTGAGCATCGCCCTGGCCAAGAGCGCCGCGGATGCCGCCATCGACATGGAGCGCTACCGCGAGAGCCTGGAGCTCGAGGCCGGGACCGCGGCGTTCAAGGGCAGGCTGCCCCACGGCGCCTGGAGCGAGATTTTGCCGCTGGGGGAGGAATCCGCCTGGACCGACATCACCCGCACCCTCACCGTCCGCCAGGGCAACCTGACCATCCAGGTGCAGAGGCCCACGAACAAGCTCGAGCAGATCAAGGCGGTCCGGGCATTCTTGAAGAAACTCTAAGCTGCGGATGGAAGGGATAAGGTAAAAGTAAAAAGTTAAAAGGAAAAAGTAAGAAAAGGTAATTAGGGGTTTGATTCAGCAAACCCGGCAATTTCCGGATGCAGGACCGGCTGGGCAAATGGTCGCCATGGCCGCCCGCGAAAATGTTTGGCGCGAATATACGTATTAGAAATCTGGGATTGGCTGAAAAGCATTCCCCGTCAGGCGAAGGAGGCATTCATGGAAGCGAAACAGAGCTGCCGTCGTTTTCTGGAACACTGCCTGCAGTTCGGAGGAGCCTGCTGCGCTCTTCTGGCTTGGAACCGGCGCCTGCCGGCGGAAGAGAGCCCTGAAAAGAAGCCCATCGATTTGAAGCAGCTGGCCTAGATTGAGCCCGGCCCGGCCGCGCTCGCGACGACAAGGTGCTTTTATTGCACTTCAAATCTTCAATGGATAAAAACGAGACATGCCTCCAATGGTTCTCCGAAAAAAGATCTAGTTCTTGGTAGTCGAATCAGATTTCCTGAGCCATAAGCGTGACATAAACGGTTGTTAACGGCTGATCGGTCGTGTTCGTCAGGATCACATCAAACAGAACCGGTGCTACTACAGGCACGCTCACGATAAATCCTGTCCGGCCCTGGGCGCCCGTCCAGATGAATTCTCTTTCATTTACGGTCTCTTCAAACCAAACAGTGCTGTCTGCCAAAATTCCCCCGCAATGAAGCCCGGTGATTGGCGTAATGAAGAGCACCCTGACGGACAGTCCCCCGACGGACATTGCATCGCGACCGACATGGATGTGAAGACGGTCGTACTTCTTGACATCCAGACCAGGCATCAGTCGTTTTTCACTGTGAGCGGGAATCGTGGCGTTCTGCAGAAGCACCTTGGTTAGCGTAGGCGTTTCTGTGGCAATTACTGGGTTCGGCATTTTATCCTCCTCGCGGTGACAGGTGTTTTTTCTTCCTCTGTCTCCTCAACGAAATATCTCCCTCTCCTGAATACAGTTATGAACAATAAAATAGATATTTCAATTTTATTTTTTTTGTGTCACATAATTCATTACTCTTAAAAATTCAAATTCCCCTGATGCAAAATGCCTATAAAACAATAATAAAAAGTTTGAAATCAAATTCTATGCAAAAAATAACACGGATTTCCCTATTGTACATTTTTCATGATGAAAGGTCTTCATGCCTCTCTATAGAAGACCGTCCCTATTTTTCCTCCCCCTTCTCCTTCAACCTTAGGAAGCGTACGGCATTGTTGTAAAAAATGTCCCGCTTTTGTTCCTTGGAGAGGAACTGAGCAGATTCAATTCCCTCGATGGCCATGCCGATCGCTTCCGGCCACACCATCTGGTCGGATCCGAACATGATTCGTTTTCCCAGTCCCGCACGGATCAAGCCCCTGAGATACTCATGGAATTCTTCCCGTGGGATGATCCAATTAATAGTTGCCAGATCAGCATACACTTGCGGATAGATAGCCATAATTGCCTTTGTTTCTTCTAAGTACGGCCAACCCCCGTGCATGATATAGAGTCGTAGCTTTGGATGTCTGATCAGCACTTCTTCAAGAAGAACGGGATTGCCGTAGGTTACACGGAATTTGGGACAACAGGTATAGGGCGTTCCCTCTGGCCCCAAGCCCGTATGAATTCCGACGGGGATATCCAGTTCTTCGGCAAGATTTAGGTATGGTTCGAATAGGGGATCGGCCAGACTGAGTCCAACATGTTGGGCTACGAGTTCTCCCAGCACTCCCAGTTGCCCGGCCATAAAATGCTGCCGCAATCGTTCCAAATCGGGAAGCGAAGTCACTTCATCGAAATACACCCCAGCGATTATGCGTTTTGGCTCTGCGGACTTCCAGCGCAATACAATCTCCAGTGGCCCGCTGGCCACGGCTTTGACGATATTGTACCGGCGCATTTCCTTCAGCGTCGCCAGCATGAGTTCCTCGTCACTCGTCGCCGCGGACGGTTTTCCCGTCACCGGATTAGGCACGCTCACTTCGCCCATATACTCTGCCGGATACGCATGCATGTGCATGTCGATGATGGGAAGGCTTTTGCTCGTATCCTCCTGTGTGGACAGCAAACAGATGGCCCCCATAAGCCCAAAGACGATGCACAGTAGTTTCATGATCTTCCTCCCCCCAATCAAACTCTGCAAATAGATGACGTTGACCGCATCTCTCCAAAAGTCGAATGCATTATAAAAGCAAATTGCTTCAATAGCAATTTTCCGCCAATCTCAGCAGGGACAGAGCCTGCTTTTTTATATAAGTTATCATTTTTTCATTTTTGAAACAGTTCAACAGTTAACCTTGACAGAAGGTTGATCCAATTTGTCACAAAAAAAATAGCGACGAAATCTTTTTTTATTCATTAATTGCCAATTACAAATTTACAAGCACCGTCCCCAAAATCCCCGCTGAGTTGAGTATAAAGTAAGGTCTGGATGATTCATTTTAAATTACCGTCCCCGGGATTTCCTCTCCGTTATCTGGGAAACAGTTTCGCTTGCGCCGTTGGGATCGGTTTTGCCAGGGGGCTCGCCATGCTGCGCTCTGCCGTCCAGTTCCATGTATCGCCTTCGTCGACCAAGGTGCCGGCCATCGTATTCTTGCCGGTGAATTGACCGCTGCACTGTATTTCTGGATAGAGCGTGAACGTCATGGTGACATTCTTGCCGTCGACGGTATAGGGGCCGAAATGGGCTTGAACATCCATGGACTGAAAATTTCCGCTGGCCTTGGTTCCTGTAAAAACGATGGTGAAGTTTTCGGTGTCCGACCCATTGTGGAATACGAAATCCCAGCCTCCGGTGATATCGTAGTTGGTCTTGAAGACCACCAGGATCAGGACAACGGCCACGGCGACCGCGCCCGCGCCGATGAGCACGTAGGGCAGGATGCTTTTTTTTGCCACCGGGGCATTCTTATGGCCTGCGGTTTCGACAAAGTTCGGCCCTTGTTCGGCGCTCGCCGCGGTCACCGGCATGGCGGAAAGCTGCAGCAACCATATGAATGCCAAAGCCTCGAACAATGCGATCCATTTTTTTTGTTTTTTGATCATAATCGACAACCCTCCATATTATACGGATATATTTATATGATCTTGTTTTCCGATTGTCAACCCAAGGTGCGCTTCCAGGTCCAATATCGATAAAAGTGATATGATTTACAACGCATATCCAATCAATTCAACCGGGATTACCTAATTTTATCGGCTGATTACGCGTATGGTTTTTGTGCAATGCAAGAAGAAGCATTAAACACGATGCTCTCCACTTATCACAGCTGAGTTTTGCACAAAATTCTGTGCTAAACGTTTGCCTGGTTTGATTTATCAGGTTAAAAAACGATCATTTTACCGATTTTCCTGAGTTGTAAAACTGGGATTTTTTAAATATGCGGCACTGACGGTTGCTGACGAAAACCTGGTTTAGCTCCGGTAGCAGGTATCGATTGCAGACATTCGGGCCGGAATGCCCCCCGATTGATTCCCCATTGCATTGCAGCTACAATATTCTTTCAACGCTCGCGGACAAATGAAGGAGAAATCCAAAATGGAAACCTATCACCAGCTGCGCAGGAAAGAACAAGAGATTAAAGACCAGGCCGAGCTGAAGGCGATACTGGCAAAAACACAGTATGTGACCGTCGCCATGTGCCGCAACGACGAGCCCTACCTCGTTACCCTCAGCCACGGCTACGACGAAAAGCAAAACGCCATTTATTTTCATTGCGCCTTTGCGGGGAAAAAGATCGATATCCTCAAGGCCAACAACCGCGTCTGGGGCCAGGCGTTCCACGACCGCGGCTACATGAAAGGGAGTTGCGACCACCTGTTTTCCAGCGTCCAGTTTTCCGGCCGTTTTTGAGCGGCAAACGATCGGAGAAAGCGGTCGAGTCGACATGATCTCCAAGATGAAAAGGGTCAGCAACGAGGAGAAAAAATCGCTGGCCCTCTGGGCGGCCGATCGCGCCGAGAAAGTTCTCGCCAATTTCGAGGAGTATTGCCCGGAAGACGACCGCCCGCAAAAAGCCATCGCGGCGGCCCGGGCCTGGGCTCGCGGCGGGATGAAAATGATCGAGGCGCGCCGATGCGCCGTGGCCGCCCATGCCGCGGCGCGCCAGGCCACGGTGCCCGCGGCCGTCGCCGCCGCCCGTTCGGCCGGGCACGCGGCCGCGACGGCCCATGCCGGCGGCCACGCCAAGGCCGCCGCATCTTATGCCGTCAAATCAAAGGCGTTGAGAGCCGAGGGCTGAAGCGGGTGGCGGTCGAATAGAGCCGAAGCGCAACGCCCATTTGTTTGAATAGTGCCAATTACTTCGAAACCACAATTTCCAAACCTGCAGTCATGGGAGCAATCATGATGCCGCCGGCGCGGGCGGTGCTCAGCCAGCGGATGTCTCGTTGTTTGAGGCGTTCGATGACCTCGGGGTGGGGAAAACCGTAGGAACTGTAGGCCGGAACGGAGATCACAGCCAGCTGCGGTCGGATCAGGTCAAGGAAGGGGGCGCTGGAAGAAGTTCTGGAACCGTGGTGGGGGATTTTTTGGACCGCAGCAGCGAGCCCTGACCCGAAAGTCGTGGCTAGTTCGGCTTCAACATCCTTTTCGATATCGCCGCAGAAGAGGAACGCAGCACGGCTATCTGTGACGCGTAAGACCATGGAGTGGTTGTTCTCGGCCGCATCCGCCTCAATGAAATGGGGAGGAGACAAACAAGCGATCGAGCAGCCAGCGATATTTTTAACGAAGCCGCGCTGAATTTTTTTGACTGCTGTTTTGTCTGGTTTACTCGCCAGCAATTGCCGGTAATACTCGTCTTTAGCGAGCGAAGCCGACAGCCACAACTCCTCGGGAGCGAGGATGGCGATAATCTCGGCCATGCCGCGGGCGTGGTCTGGGTGGCAGTGGCTCACGGCCGCCCAGCGGACGCGGATCCTTTTCTGGACAAGGAAAGGGAGGACGATGCGCCGGCCGACCTGGAAGTCGGAATAGCTGGAGCCGCCGCCATCGATGAGCAGGGCGTCGCCGGCGCCTGGGAAAACGATTACTTCGGAGTCGCCGTGGCCGACATCGAGGAAAAAGACCTCCAGCCGCCCCGGGCGATAGGGCCGCACCGGCAGGGCGATGACAAGGAGCATGCCGGCCAGCACGACGGCGGCAACGCTGCGCCAGAAAATTTTCAGCCTGGCGAGCGAGACAAGATAGAAAAGGATCCCGATCGCTGCCAGCAGCCAAAGCGGCGGCGAGGGGCGGAAGATGTTCCAGGCCAGATGACCGTAGAACCAGCGGCTGATAGAGAAAAAAATGTCCAGCAAAACCGCAGCCAGCGCCATGGCCGGCGCGGCAACTCCAAGAGGGGCCAAGAACAGCAGCAGGGCGGCGCAGACGGTAATCGCCCCGGCCAGTGGCACCAGCAGGAGACCGCTGAAAATCGAGGCCAGGGCAAAGCGCTGAAAAAAGTAAAGGGAAAGAGGGAGTGCCAGCAGCGTGGCCGACGCATTCGCGGTCAGCAGCTCGGCCGCGTAGCGCGGCAGCTTTTTCAGCAACGGGAGAAAGATCCGCCGCCCGGACAATAGGGCCGCGGTCAGGGCGAAGGTCAGAACATAGCCGGGATCGAGGAACTGGGCCGGGTTGAACGCCAGCAGCAGCAAACCGCAAAAAGAGACGACGTTGGACAGTTGGACGTCCAGGAAATAAGCCCGAGCGAAGAACAACAGCAAGCCCATCAGCACCGCCCGCTGGGCCGAGATATCGAACCCCGACAGCGCCAGGAAAAGGACCAGCAGCAGCGAGGTGGCGAGGTAGCGGGGCTTGGTCGGGACGCGGAGCCAGCGGCAGAGGAGCAGGGAGACCAGGGCCAGCATGCCGATGTTGGCCCCGGAGATGGCCAGCAGATGGAAGACGCCGCTGCCTATCAGCTCCTCCTGGGTGGATGCCTCAAGCCGGCCGCGGTCGCCGAGCACGGTGGCCTCGAGAAAAACTCCCGCCGGCAGCAGGAGCCCCTGGCGCTGAAAACGCCGTTCGACCGCCCGGCGGACGCTCTCGCGCCAGGCGCCGATCATCCGCCAAAAGAGGTTCGTTTGGGCGGTCAGTCGCAGCAGCTGCGTTGACTTGCAGTAGCCGCTCACGGCGAGCTTGTTGACCAGCAGGTACTTCTCGAAGGGGTTGGGAAAAAAATTCGTGTTCAGGCGCTGGGGCTGAAGCCGCGCCGCCGCCTCGATTTTATCGCCGCGGTTGAAGCCCCGGCAATCGCCCCGGCACTGGATAACGACGTTCATCGTCCGCTCGAGCCGATGGCCCGGCCATTGGAAGGAGCGCGCCCGCAGCAGCAGCTGCGACGATTCGTTGCCGATTTCCGGGTAGGCCAGCAGGGTGCCGCGGATGGTGATGTATTCGCCCGGTGGAAAGCGGACATCCCGGTCGTCGTCAAAAACATCCTTCTGTTTTAAAAAAGCGTTGCAAAACAGCAGGGCCAGGGCCAGGACCACGGTAACATAAGCCGTTTTGTATTTTTTAAAATAAAACAGGACTAGGTACGCGACAAAAGCGACCAGCGCCAGCGGTTTAAAAATAAAAGGGTTGACCGCCGCGGCGTCGACCCAAAAAAGGGCGGCCAGGACAGCGAGGAAAACCGGGGTGAAAATGTCGCGCATGGGAAATCATATTCAAATAAAACCAAATAAAGCAATCTGCATTTTTGTTACAATGTGGAATTTTTTCACTTTTTCAAAACACATGACATGTGAACCTACGGAGCGTTTGGGCACCTTCCCCGGCGAGGGGAAACGCTGGCCGCCTCGGTCGTGAACGACACTGTTTGAGCCCCGGTTTGCCGGGGCGAGTTGTCGTTCAAGTTTCACTGAGCCGCGGAAAGGTCAAACGCGGAGGGGTGAACAAGTCATGTGTTTTGTAAAACTCGATGGTCGCTCCCGTTGCGGTTGAATTTTGCGGCCGGCTGGGGTATGATTGTCCTTAAAAACCAAGGAAAATAATGAAACGCAGGGACTTCATCAGGAGCAGCGCCGCCACGCTGGCCGTGGCGCCGTTCATGAACTTCGCTCACGAGAGCCCCCTGGCCAAGAAAATGCTGGTGCTCGGTTTCGACGGCATGGACCCGGGCATCGTCAGCCGCCTGATGGGCCAGGGGCAGCTGCCCAACATGCAGCGCCTGGCCGAGCAGGGCGTATTCACCATGATGCGCACCACCTGCCCGCCGCAGAGCCCGGTAGCCTGGGGCAGCTTCATCAGCGGCGCCGATCCCGGCGTTTTCGGCATCTTCGACTTCCTGCACCGCAACCCCGAGAACTACACGCCGGTATTTTCCCAGAGCGAGACCCTGCCCTCGCACATGCTGGTCAGCCTCGGCAAGTACCGCATCCCGCTCAAGCCCGGCAAGGTCGTCCTGCGGCGCGAAGGGCGGGCTTTCTGGGATTACCTGGAGGAGCGCGGCATCGAGGCCACCATCGTCAAGGTACCGACCAACTACCCCCCCTCAGCCAGCAGCCAACGCACGCTGTCGGGCATGGGCACGCCCGACATCCAGGGCACCTACGGCATCTACTCGCTCTACACCTCCGACGAGAACGAATCGCAGAAAATCATCCCGGCCAGCAACATCTATTACGCCTACATCGATGAGAACGGGGTCATGGAGGGGCAGATCGAGGGGCCGAACAACGACCTGCTCAGGGAGAGCGCCAGGGTGACTCTTCCCTTCAAGGTCTATGTGGACAACGCGCACCGGACGGCGCGCATCGACATCCAGGGCCGGGAGATCCTCATCGCCGAGAAGGAGTATTCCGACTGGGTGGAGCTCAAGTTCCCCCTGATCGACTCCATTGCCAGCATCGGCGGCATGGTTAAATTCTACCTGCTGGAGATAGGGGAAAAATTCCGCCTCTACATCTCGCCCATCCACATCAACCCGCGCGACCCCGCCGTGCCCATCAGCACCCCGGCCGGCTACAGCCGCGAACTGGCCGACAAAACCGGGCTATTCCACACCATCGGCCTGCCGGCCGACACCAAGGCCCTGAGCACCGGCACCTTCTCCATGGAAAACTACATCGCCCAGTCGCTGTCGGTTTTCCAGGAAAGCTGCCGCCTCTTCGACTACGAACTGCAGCGCTTCTGCGAGCGCAGGCAGGGGCTGCTGTTCTTCTATTTCTCCTCACTCGACCAGGGGCAGCACATGTTCTGGGCCCTGAACGACAAGGAACACCCCTACTACCATCCGGAGGAAAGCCGGAAATTCGGCTACATCACCGACGAGATGTACCGCAAGTTCGACCGCGTTCTGGGCAGGGCGCTGCAAGTCATCGGCCGCGGCATCCCGGTCCTGGTCATGTCCGACCACGGCTTCGGCCCCTTCCGCCGCAGCGTCAACATCAACGCCTGGCTGGCCAAGGAAGGCTACCTGCGGCTGAACACCGGCGAGCTGAACGAGGCTTCCATTTTCGACACCGCCGTCTGGGCCGATTCCAAGGCCTACGCCCTGGGCTTGAACGGGCTTTACCTGAACCTCAAAGGAAGGGAGAACCAGGGCCGGGTCGACGCCAACGAGCGGCGCCGGTTGCTGGAAGAGATCAAGGGCAAGCTGGAGGCGCTGCGCGACCCCAAGAACAACGAGTCGGTCGTCAGCTGCGCCTACATCGCCGAGGACACATTTTCCAAAGACTTCATCCAGCGCGCCCCCGACATCATCCTGGGTTTTGACCGCGGCTACCGCATCAGCGACCAATCGGCGCTGGGCTCGCTCAGCCGCGAGGTGGTCAGCGACAACATGAACTGGTGGTCGGGAGACCATTGCGTCGATCCCAGGAAAGTCCCGGCCTCGTTCATCTCCAGCTTCAAGATCCAGAAGCCCGTGCCCGACATGATCGACGTGGCCCCCACCATTCTGAAGTATTTCGGCATCGCCACCCCGGCCCAGATGACCGGGAAAGCCATCATATAGGAGAAAACCATGGCAAGCAAAGTCAAACTGAGCAAGGAAGCCGATCAAAAAGCCGAGGCCATCATCGCCTTTCACGGCTACTCCTCTCTCGACGAGCTGGTGGAGGACCTGATCAACAAGGAATACGAAAAGATCAAGAGCGGCGACAACAAGGAAGAGCTGGCCAGCAAGCTGAGCGGCCTGGGCTACATTTCCTGAATGGCGCAAAAGGTCAACTATTTCCTGACCAGGGCTTTCGACCTGCTGCTGGCCCCGTTCGCCAAGCTCCCCCCTTTCTGGGGCATCCTCTTTCTCAGCCTGCTGACCTCGCTGTTCGTCCTGGCCGTCTATAAGCTTGTGTCCAACCCGGCCAAGGTCAGAGAGACCAAGAATTTGATCAAGGCCCACATCCTGGCCATCCGCCTGTACCGCGACTTCTGGCGGACCATCCTCGCCTCGTTTTTCAAGAGCCTGTATTACACCGGCAAGTACTTCGCGCTGAACCTGCTGCCGCTGCTGCTGGTGCTCCCTTTGATGTTCCTGCTGTTCGTGCAGATGGACATCCGCTACGGCATGCGCCCCTTCCGGGCCGGCGAGAGTTTCACGGTAAAAGCCCGTTTCAGCGGCCCCATCGACGCGGTGGAAGCCGTTGTCGAGCCCAGCGATCACTACCAAACGACGATGAACCCGGTCCACATCCCCGCCTTGCGTGAGATCGACTGGAAGCTGAGGGTGGGTCAAAACGGCTCCGGCGATATTGCCATTACGGTGAACGGGAACACGGTCCGGAAAAACCTGCTGACCGGCGCGGGCCAGCCGGCGCTGTCCAACAAAAGAATGTCCGCCTCCGGCTGGGGACATTTCATCTATCCGGTTGAAAAACTGCTGGCGCCGGCGCCGGCATTGGAATACATTTCCCTGCAATACCCGGCCCGCAGCATCTCCTTTCTCGTCCTGCGCACCCATTGGCTGGTCTATTACCTCGTCCTGACCATGATCATCGCCCTGGCCTTGAAAAAAAAGTTCGGGGTGGAGTTCTAAATCCCTTTTGCGGGGATTGCAGATAACTATTTCGGGAGCGATTTCGTAAAATCGCCTTCAGGAGGATCGATGAAAAAACTCATTCTCGCTTTAATGGTCGGACTGCTTCTGGTGCAGCTTCACGGCGCCCAGGAACAGAAGGAAGCCAAGCCCGATTTGCTCAAGAACCTGCAAACCGTTGAAAAGATAGAACCGGTCCCGGCCAAGGCGCAGGTCGGCTTCGACAGCATCAGCGCCAAGGGGATGATGGCCATGCTGGCGTTCATCTCCTCGGACAACCTGGAGGGGCGGGAGATCGGCAGCCGCGGCTATGATACAGCGGCCGAATATGCGCAGTCGCTCTTTTCCATCTGGGGCCTTGAACCCGGCGGCGACATGGTCAAAGCCGCTCCCGGTTCCGGCCACCAGATGGGCGCCGCCCAAAGCGTTGGGCCGGCAGCCTCCGCCAAATCGGCGCGGGGATTCCTGCAGGAGTTCGAGCTCAAGGAAGCGCTCGAATCGACCGCCGGCGTCAGCCTGCAAACCGTCCGGCCCAACCAGGCCCAACGCAACCAGGCGTTCACGCCCGGGGTGGACTTCATCTTCAGCTCCAACCTGCCGCTGGAGATCAATGCCCCGCTGGTCTTCGCCGGCTACGGCATCAGCGAAAAGAGCATCGCCTACGACGACCTGGCCGCTATCGACGTCAGGGACAAGATCGTCATGATCCTATCGGAGGCTCCGGGCAAGGAGGACAGCGCCTCACCTTTCCAGAAAAAGGAGCTCAAGGAAAAATATTTCCCGGCCATGCCCAGCCGCCGGGGTGGCCCCGATTTTACCAAGGCCGCCGAGATCATCAAGCGCGGCGCCCTGGCCGTCCTGATCGTGAAGAATTCCCTAGCCGAGGGCGGCGATGTCTTTCGCGACATCCTGGCCGAGAGACAGGTCCACGACGACAAGCCCATCCTGCCCGACAACCGCAAGCGGCTGCTGCTCCCCGGCAGCAAGGCGCTGCCCTGGGAAGGCCGCACCGTCATCCGCGTCTCGCGCGACATGGCCAATGCCATCCTGGCCACCGCCAATGAAACGGTCGACAGCCTGCAAAAAAAGATCGTTGCCAAGTACAAGCCGCATTCCATCGTACTGCCCGGCGGCAGCCTGCAGATCAGCAACGTCGTGCGCTTCCAATTGATCAAGAGCGCCAACGTCGTCGCCTTCATCGAGGGCAGCGACCCGCAGTTGAAAAACCAGGCCGTGGTCATCGGCGGCCACCTCGACCATCTGGGCCGCCGCGGCGAGTACATCTACAACGGCGCCGAGGACAACGGCTCGGGCGCCTGCGGCGTCCTGGCCATCGCCCGCGCCCTGGCCCTCAACCCGGAAAAGCCCAAGCGCAGCGTGGTCTTCTGCCTCTGGACCGGAGAGGAGGAGGGATTGTTCGGTTCACGCTATTACGTGGAGCACCCGCTGGTTTCCCTGGACAACACCGTAGCCTACCTTAACCTCGATATGATCGCCCTGCCATGGAGCGAAGCCGGGCTGCGCCAGATGATGCGCATGATGAACATGAATGAAGGCGAGGCGCTGCTGAAAAAGGTCAAGCCGGAGAACTTCCTGCCCCTCTCCTACGCCTTCGGGGCGGCGGACCTGAGAAATGCCATGAGCGAAGCCAACCGCTATGTCGGCTTCGACATTCTCTACCGCGAAGCGCCCAAGACCCTGGACCGCATGATGGGCGGCAGCGACCACGCCTCGTTCGCCATGGCCGGCAAACCCTGGGTCGGATTCATGAGCGGGATGGGCAACGACTACCACACGCCGGCCGACAGCCTGGAAAAATTCAACGGCGAGACCATGGCCAAAGTCAGCCGCCTGATCTACCTGACGGCGTTCCTGCTCGCGGACAAATAAACTACCAGACCAACGGGATCAGCTTTTTTGCCCGCGCGCTGTAGTCTGAATATTTTCCCCCGAATTGGGCAAGCAGCACGGCTTCTTCAATTCTGATCCTGGCGAGAAACGCCAGAAGAATGGGCGGAAATATGATGATGAATGCCAGCCAGTTGGCGAAAAAGACCGCCAGGCCAAAGAAAGAAAGCAGGCTGCCGCTGTAGGCTGGATGGCGAAGGAAACGGTATACTCCCCGGTCAACAATCTCATGATTCTCACGAATCGCCACGTCCACAGTGAAATAGCGCCGCAAGGTGAGAATGGCGCTCCAGCGCAGGACCAACCCAGACATGACCAAACCCAATCCCGCGTATGCCGATGCCGGGAAGGCGGCGCGCACAAAACCCGGCCCCCGTAAGGCAACGGCGATGCCGATCGCGATGCTGAGGCAGATCGTAACCCACAGAAACCGGAGCGACGATTTATCCTTTGCCTTGTCCGTCCCGGTCGAACGCAGGAGAAGGGCCAGAACGATTTCGGATGCCACCCATGCCGCCGAGACCATGCGAAATAGGATCGATATGGACATGACCTCCTCCTTTAAAACCCCAGGCGGGATTTGACCCCGGCCAGGAAAGAGCGGCCGACGCGCAGGGTAGTCGCCTTGTCATCGCCGAGGACAATCTGGAAATCGCCGATCAGGCTGCGTTTCAATTTACGCACCTGGCCGATGGCCACGATGGTGCTCTTGTGGATGCGCATAAAGCGTTCGGGGTCAAGGTGGTTTTCCAGCCCTTTCAACGTGGCGTCATAGAAAAAACGCCGGTTGGCCGTATACAGAAAAACGTATTTATCCTCAGCCAGGAAAAAAAATACTTCGTCCTCCGGCACCAGTAAGATCTCTTCGTCGTGCTTGACCGCGAAGTGATGAAGATATTGCTTGGGCAGCAGCCGGCGCTGCAGCTCCGCAAGCAGGTTCTCGTCCATGAAGCGGCCGCGCTGCCGCACCCGTTCAAGGGCTTGCTCCAGCCGTTCAACGGTAAACGGCTTGAGCAGGTAATCGAGGGCGTTGGCCTCAAAAGCCTGCACGGCGTACTGGTCATAAGCGGTGATGAAAATCACCAGCGGCCGATGATGCAGGCGCTGCAACACCTCCAGGCCGGAAAAGCCCGGCATTTCAATATCGAGCAGAACCAGTTCCGGCCGCAGCCGGCCGATGATTTCCACGGCCTGGGCTCCATCCCCGGCTTCGCCCGCCACCAGCACTTCGGGAAAATTGGCCAGGAGGTCTTTCAAGCGCGCCCGGGCATGGGGTTCATCCTCGACAATCACAGTGCGCAGAATCATGGCAGCTTCAATTCCACCAAGGTCCCGCCGCCGTTGGCGGTGCGAATGGAAAAGCTGTGCTTGCCTGGGTAGATGATTCTCAGTCGCTCCTCAATGCTGGCCAGGCCGAATCCCGAGCCGGACCCCGGGCCCGAAAAACCCATGCCGTCGTCTTTGATACTAATGCTGAGCCGCTCGTCGCAGCGTTCCACCGTCACCACGATCGTGCCACCGCCGACTTTGGGAGCGATACCATGAATTACAGCATTTTCCACCAGAGGCTGCAACAGCAGCGGCGGCAAGGGCCATTCGCGCAATTCGGGCGGGGAGTTGACAATGTAATGCAGCCGCTTGCCAAGGCGGATCTGCTCCACGTTCAAATAGGACTCCAACAGATCGATCTCATCGCCCACGGTGCCCCACTCGCGCTCTACGTCGTGTAGTACGCGCCGATAGATATGCGCCAGGTTATGGACCATGGTTTCCACCTGCTGCGGCTCCTTGTAGACCAGGTCGAGGATGGCGTTGAGGCTATTGAACAGGAAGTGGGGATTCAGCTTGGCCTTCAGTACGGCCAGCTGGGTGCGCAACTGCAGGTGGCGCAGCTCTTCATATTCCCGTTCGCGCCGTTCCAACCGGTATTTCAACCGCTGGTAGAAAGCAACGAGAAATACCACGATCGCCGAGACGGTGAAGTTCATCAGCATCATATAGAGGTGCCAGAGGCTGACAAAGGGAATCAACTCTCGGTGCAGGATCGAAATGACAATCCGCATCCCGATCTCGGTGGCCAACAGGATAGAGAGGAACAGGACGGCGATCGATTTGATGATGAACCGGATGTCCCAGTTGCGGGTCTTCAGCCAGTCAATGCGGAACAAATGGAAAAAAAATATGCAGCTTATACCGTTCAGATTGCTGAAAATCAGCGAGATGGCCAGCGTGAGGAAAAAATGGCCGGTGCCACCATAAATGTAAATAATCAGCGCCATTGACAGGGCCATGCCCTGAAAGAGCAAAAAATAGTGAAGCAGCTCAAGCCAGAAATTATTTGCTGGATTTCTCATCTTAGGCCTGCTCAGTATTGTAGCGAAAAAAAACTCTCATGGGAAGGGGGTTAGCAGCACTCTTACCATGACACTTGCAGCCCCAGCTGCAGCATGGAGGCATAAAAGGAGTCGCCGTATTCGCTGCCCTTTTTTCCGGAAAAATAGATCGGGCGGAGATAGATAGAAACGCCGTCGGCCAGCGGCAACGAAGCTTCGGCCAGGGCCAAAAAACTGCCATCGGCCAGATTGACAAAAGCCAGGGCAAAAAGGTTGACGTTTTTCAACGCTTTCCACAAACGGGCGAAAAAGTAATCACGCATCACACCGCGCGAGCCGCTTTGCAGAAACTCCAGGTCGGCGTTGAGGTTCATGGCCGCCAGCGGCTCGGGCAGCAGGGCCAGACTGGCAGCGAAATGACCGCCCAGGCGGCGGTAGTCCTGGCGGGAAATCCCCCAGTCGGCGTGGTAATACTCGGCAATCAGGTTCACCCCCTTGACCGTGATATTGGCCCCCAGCAGGACTTCAGGGTAAAAGCGGTCCTCGGGTTGGAACAATGGCCATTCGGGGAATATTTCGCTTCCGTCCGGCACGGTAAAAGCGCGGTGACTGAAAACCGGCGAGCGCCGATGCATCATAAATTCACCATGGATCTCTACGTTCTTGCCCAGAGTAGTGGCGACGTCCAGTCCGAATTCGAGCCGGCGATACTCTGGGTAGTAAAGGATGGCGTAAAGATCCAGGCGCCAGAC
>JAPKZL010000004.1 GCA_026393795.1 Candidatus Aminicenantes bacterium
CGCCAATTTGTCTTCCGGACGGGCTTCGGCCAGAAAATCGTCCACGCCCGCTTCCCGGGCGATCGTGGCCGCCGTCAGCCGGTTGTCCCCGGTGATCATAATGGTTTTGATGCCCATGGCCCGCAGCCGGGTAAAGCGATCCCTGAGACCGCCTTTGACGATATCTTTGAGATGGATGACGCCCAGTGCGCACGTCTTTTCGGCCACAGCCAGCGCCGTGCCGCCCGTCCGGGAAATTTCTTCAATGACTCGTTTCATCTCTTCCGGAAACTCCCCTGCGACGAATGCCGCGATGGTGTCGGGGGAGCCTTTGCGAAATTGATGCTGGCCGATGTCGATGCCGCTCATGCGGGTTTGCGCCGAAAATGAGATAAACCTGGCGTTAGGGATTTCAGCGATCGAGCGGCCGCGCAAGCCGTGTTTTTTTGCCAGCACGACGATACTGCGGCCTTCGGGAGTTTCATCGGCCAAGGAAGTCAGCTGGGCGATATCGGCCAGGGTCTCCATCGTTATCCCGGGGGCCGGGATGAAGCGCACCGATTGCCGGTCGCCCAGAGTGATGGTGCCCGTTTTATCCAGCAAAAGCACATCGATATCTCCCGCCGCTTCCACTGCCCGGCCGCTCATGGCCAGGACGTTCTTTTGCACCAGGCGGTCGATGCCGGCAATGCCGATGGCGCTGAGCAGTCCGCCGATGGTGGTCGGCAGGAGACAGACCAGGAGCGATACCAGTACGGTGATGCTGAAGGATACCCCGGAATAGATCCCGAAAAATTTCAGGGTGAAGATCGCCACGATAAAAATGATGCTGAGTGCGGAAAGTAGAATGGTCAGGGCGATCTCGTTCGGAGTCTTCTGCCGGTTCGCGCCCTCGACCAGGCCGATCATGCGGTCCAAAAAACTTTCGCCGGGATTGGCCGTAACGCGGACGGTGATTTTGTCGGAAAGCACTTTGGTTCCGCCGGTCACGGCGCTGCGGTCGCCTCCGGATTCGCGGATAACCGGGGCCGATTCCCCGGTGATCGCCGATTCGTCGACGGTGGCGATACCGTAGATCACTTCGCCGTCGGCCGGAATGATCTCGCCGGCGCTGACCGTCACCAGATCATTTTTTCGCAGATCTTCCGCCGGCACCCGCACGCTCTCTTGGCCTTCCTGGAAGCGATTGGCCAAGGTGTGGGATCTGGTTTTACGCAAAGAATTGGCCTGGGCTTTGCCACGGCCTTCGGCAACGGCCTCGGCGAAATTGGCAAACAACACGGTGAACCATAGCCATAGGGATATCTGAACGGTAAACCCCAACGGTTCAACGCTTTTTTGAAAGATGGCAACCGTGGTGAGCAGGGCGCAGCATTCGGTAACGAACATGACCGGGTTTTTTACTTGGGAGCGGGGAGCGAGTTTTTTTATTGAATCGATGACCGCCTGCTTCAGGATGTCTTTATTGAAAATGGAGGCTGCGGCTGATCTCATGGGGGAGGCCTCCTAGAACAGTTTGCCGGAACCGGTCATGAGGAAATGCTCGGCTACCGGTCCAAGCGAAAGGGCGGGAAGAAATGTCAGCAAGCCGACGATGATGATCGTACCGACCAGGAGTACGATGAAGGTCGCGCCATGGACCGGAAAGCTGCCGCTTCCCGCCGGGACCGTTTTTTTTTGCGGCCAGGTTCCCGGCCAGGGCCAGAACCGGGACGATAAGCAGAAAACGGCCGGCCAGCATGACCAAGCCTAGAATTGTATTATAGGCCGGGGTGTTGGCTGATAAACCCGTAAAAGCGCTGCCGTTGTTGCCGGCAGCAGAAGAAAAAGCGTACAGTATTTCGCTCAAGCCATGCGGGCCGTGGTTGCCCAGCCCGGCCACCCCCCAGCGGCTGACTGTTGCCCAGGCGGCCGGACCGAGGATCAAAATGGCTGAAACCAGAACGTAAAAAACGCAGAGCTTGACATCCGCGGCTTCGATCTTTTTACCGAGATATTCCGGGGTCCGGCCGACCATCAATCCGGCGATGAATACGGCCAGGATGACAAAAATCAGCATGCCGTAAAGGCCCGATCCCACCCCTCCGAACACCACTTCTCCGAGCTGGATGTTGAGCATGGGCATCAGCCCGCCCAGCGGGGTGAAGGAGTCGTGCATGGAGTTGACGGCGCCGCAGCTGGCATCGGTGGTTACGGTGGCGAACAGAGCCGAATTGAAAATCCCGAAACGAACCTCCTTGCCTTCCATGTTGCCGCCGCTGGACATGGCCAAATCCTTGAACCTGGAATTTCCTTTGCTTTCGGCCGTCCAGCAAACCAGCAGGCTGGCCAGGAACAAAAT
>JAPKZL010000005.1 GCA_026393795.1 Candidatus Aminicenantes bacterium
AAACAATGGCCCGCAAATGGGCGGAGACCTCTTCCCACAACTGGTCGGCGCTTAAAAGGCCCAATTCCAGCAACGCCCGGCCGCGGCGGATGTTGTGCTCCTGCATGAAGGCGCTGCTTTTTTCCAGGTCGGCGGCGTCGATCATCTGGCGTCGCAGCAGGTAACTGCCCAGCGAGTCTTCCAGCAGGCTCGACTGGGCAAAAATGATGCCGCCGTTTTCCAGCCAGATGGTCTTGTTGAACAGCGGGCAGGATATTTTTAACTGCCCGTCCAGCGCCTGTTGGTTCATGCGGGCGAGGATGGCGGCTACGTCTAACTCGGCCAGGGTCCCGGAGATCGGCAGGTGGGAGTCCATCAGTATTTGAAGCTCAGGTCCCGCTGGACCAGCCGGTTCTGTTCTCTTTCCTTTTCGATCTGCACCAAAAAGCTCTCCGATACATCGCCGCTGGGGTAAAGGCCGGAAAAACATGCCTTGCAGAAGGAGCGGATCTTAGGATTCTGTTTCTTGACCGCCCGCTCCATGGCCTGGATGTGCATGTAGATGACCCGGTCGGCGCCGATTTTTGCGGCGATCTCATCCAGGTTCGAGTTGGCGGCGATAAACTCGGCCTTGGTCTGCATGTCGATGCCGTAGACGCAGGGGTTGGTCAGCGGGGCCGAATAAGAGGCGAAATAGACGTTCTTGGCGCCGGCCTGACGCACCATTTGAATGATCAGGCGCGAGGTGTTGCCGCGGACGATGGAATCGTCGACGAGCAGTATGTTCTTGCCCTGGAACACATCGGCGATCGGGTTCAGCTTGTGGCGGATCGAATTTTCGCGCTGCTGCTCCCCGGGCATGATGAAGGTGCGGCCGATATAGCGGTTCTTCACCAGTCCCTCCCGGTACTTGAGCTTGAGGGCGCGGGCGATTTCGATGGCCGCCGGCCGGGAGGAATCGGGGACGGGTACGACCACATCGATGTCCAAACCGCTGGCTTTGATCTGCCGGGCCAGGATTTTGCCCAGGTCGACCCGGGCCTGGTACACGTTGATCTTGTTCAGGTAGGAATCGGGGCGGGCAAAATAGATGTATTCAAAGATGCATGGCCGGAAGGGGGCGGAGCGCAGCTTTTTTTCATGGACGGTGCGGCTCTGGTCGATGAAGATCGCCGTTCCGGGGGGAACATCGCGGATCTCGGTGAATCCCAGCAAATCGAGGCTGACGCTTTCCGATGCGAAGGCGTAGCCCGGGACTATCTGCTTGCGGTCGATACCGAACAGCAGCGGCCGTATCCCGTAGGGGTCGCGGAAGGCGACCATGCCCCGGTTGGCGATGTACAGGATGACCGAGTACGCCCCCTTGACGATTCTGAAGACCTGGCGGATGGCGTTGAAGATGTTCTCCGGGGTGATCTCGCGGGCGGTCGTCTTTTCTAGCGCCTCGGCAAAGACGTTCAGGATCACTTCGACGTCGTTGTTGGAATTGATGATGATATGGGACGTGGCGAAAAGATCCTTTTTCAAATCCATGAAATTCATCACGTTGCCGTTGTGGACGGCGGCGATGCCGAAGGGATGGTTGACCCAGAAAGGCTGGGAATCCTCCACCGAGCCCACGCCCACGGTCGGGTAGCGGGTGTGGCCGATGCCCACGTTGCCTTTCAAGCGGGCGATGTTGCGCTCGTCGAAAATATCGCGCACCAGGCCGTTGCCTTTTTTCAGGTGGAAATGATCGTCATAGGTCAGGATGCCGGCCGAATCCTGCCCGCGGTGCTGCAGGGTCAGCAGGCCGTTGTAGAGTTTGCCGATCACAGGTTCCGAGGAGTAAATTCCCAGTATGCCGCACATGGTGCTTCAATTTATAGCAGAAATCGCATAAAAGTCAACAGAAAATTCCTCATTTAGCGCTCTCTTTTAAGAAAAAGAATGAAAACCCGTCACTTTCTCTCGATCCCCCCATACCCCCCTTGGTAAGGGGGGAGCCGTAAAGACAATGCCTTTCAAACAGACGTAGGGGCACGGCGCGCCGTGCCCCTACCGAGTCGTCCCCCCTTACTCAAGGGGGGAAACAAGGGGGATTTTATTCTCAATAAGATTATTGGTATTACCCGTAAGGAAAAGGAGGGCGGCTTTAAAACCCCGGCCGTTGAATTTAGTCAGTCTGGAATATTGACAATTATAGAAAAAATATGGTAAATGGAGTTCATGCTCACTGAATTCGAAAAACAAAAAGAGGAGCGGGCACTCATCCGCCAGGAATCACGCAGCACCATGATCATCAGCCTTTCCATGCTGCTCTCCATCGCCATCTTCGCCCTGGTCGCCTATCTGTACAAGGGCAGCTTCCGTTTCAGCAAGGAAGTGTACAACGCCTACAGCATCCTGAATGTCGTCGCCATCGTGCTGGTCATCGTGGTCCTGGCGGTGCGCAAAACCATCTATTTTTCGCCGCGCCTGGTCCGCGACGATTTCACACTCACCGCCCTGCTGCGGCGCTGGCGGACCATCGACATCGTCATGCTCGCTTTCGCCGAGCTGCTCTCCCTGTTCGGGCTGGTCATCACGCTCCTGGGCATGCCGTTCGTCCGCACCTTTCATTTTTTTGTCGCCGCCTTCCTGCTGACCATGATTCTGATGCCCATCCAATGGAAGGTCAGGGATAAAATCAGGACCTTTGAAAAATATGCCGGGAAGCAGATTCTGTAGAGCCAGGCAAGCCCTTGTAGGGGCGGGTTTTAAACCCGCCCGTACCTGAGAACAGGAGATCGAAATGACCAAGAACATTTTGTTGGTGGAATACGATGAAGCGACCGTCCGGCTCATCAAAGATCTTCTGCCGCCGCCCCTGTTCGAACTGACCGTGGCCAACGACGGCGAAACCGCCAAGCGTCATCTGGCCGGCAAGCAGTTCGACATGATGATCACGGCCGCCATGCTGCCGCGTTTTCACGGCTTCAATCTCGCCCTGAACGTGGCGCAGGAGAACCCGCTGATCAAGATCATCATCATCAGCGCCATTTACAAGGGCTTTTACTACAAGCACCAGGCCATGTCCCAGTATCGCGCCGACGATTTTTTTGAAAAACCGCTGGACAAGGACGCCTTCAGAAACCGGGTGCTGGAACTGCTCAACATCCCGGTGAGCGAATTCCATGCCGCCACCCACGCCGCCACGACACAGGTCCCGGGCTTCGACACGGCCAAGATCCCGACCTTGGGTAAACTGGAAGAAGAAGAGGAGAAGAAGCTGAGCGCCGACGACATTTTCGGCGATCTCCTTAAAAACATAGACAAGGTGCCCCAGTTCAAAATAGACCTGAACGAGGGCCAGGCTGCGAAAAGCGCCAAGCCCGACGGAGTCCCGTTCCGCCCGCCGGCGCCTTTCCAGAGCCTGCAGACGAAAAAGGAACCCGAGGTCACGCGCGAAGGCGGAAAGCCCGATCCGGGCCAAACCGTCATGGCGCCGCCGGCCGCGGCCCCGAGGCCGGGGCCGGCGAGGGAAGCCAGGAAAGCAGCTTCCGTCAGCCAAAGCATCAGCGACGACCTGGACAGCCTGCGCCAGACGGTCAAGAAGCAGATACCGGAAACCAACATGCGCAAGATCGAGGACGACATCGCCCGCCGCTTCGAGGACACCCTTTCCGGGCTCGGATTGGGGCTGACGGCGTCGAAGCCCGCGCCCAAGCCCGCGGCGGCCGTCAAGGCCGAGGAAAAACCGGCTGCCCAGTCCCCGTCCCCGGTCGAACCCGCCGCGGTTGTCCCTGAAAAAACGTCGGTCACGGCAGAGCAAAAACCGTTCAAGGAAGAGATCATCGAGCTTGGCGAAGAGGCGCTGCAAAAGGAAGTCACGGTCGAGCCGGCCGTTGACAGCAAAAAAATCGTTGCCAAGGAGGAGCCCAAGCCGGAGAAAAAGACGGCTCCCGTTGAAAACCCCAACGAAGTCGGGGATTACGTTCTGCTCGGCCTGATCGCCCGCGGCGGCATGGCCGAAATTTATAAGGCCAAGAAAAAAGGGGTCAAAGGCTTCGAGAAGATCATCGCTATCAAGAAAATACTTTCCGGTTACGGGGAAGACGACAAATATATCGAGATGCTGGTCGATGAGGCCAAGATCGCGGCCGAGCTGTCCCATCCCAACATCATCCAGATCTACGACCTGGGGCGCAAGGACAACTATTACTTCATCGCCATGGAATACGTGCTGGGCAAGGATTTGCGTGAAACCCAGAGCCGCCTGCGCGAAAAGGATCAATGGTTTCCTGAAGAAATATCGCTCTTCCTGTGCATCAAGATACTCGAGGCCCTGAACTACGCCCACAAGGCCAAGGACAGCCACGGCCATGCCCTGGAAATCGTCCACCGCGACGTGTCGCCGCCCAACATATTGATCTCCTACAACGGCGACGTGAAGCTGACCGATTTCGGCATTTCCAAGGCATCGATCAAAATGCACCAGACGATCTCGGGCGCCCTGAAGGGAAAGCTGCTGTACATGTCGCCGGAACAGGCCAGGGGCGAAGGGACGATCGACTGCCGCTCGGACCTGTACTCGGTGGGGGTGGTGCTCTTCGAACTGCTGACCAGCAGGAAGCTTTTCCTGGACACGTCGGAGATGGGCGTGCTCAAGAAGGTCCAGAACGGGGAGATACTCAACCCGCGCGAGATCAACCCGAACATCGACCCGGCCCTGGAAAAGATCATCCTCAAGTCACTGAACAAGGCCCCCGACAAAAGATACCAGAGCGCCGCGGCCATGATCGCCGACCTGGAAACGTTCATGGTCAAGAAATACAATTACCTGCCCGGGCCGGTGCAGCTCAGCCATTTCATCTACCAGCTTTTCGAGAAGGACATCGTCCGCGACGGCATCAAGGTGGACCTGAAGCCGTTGCCCGAAAAGCCGCTGCTCCGGGAAGCCCCCAAGGCGCAACCGGCGCCGCCCGAGCCCGCCAAGCCGGTAACCGTGTTCGAAACCAAGGTGTCGCCGCCAACTGTTGTCGCGGCCGCGGAAAAGGCGCCCGCGCCCAGGGCGAGCGCGGATAAGGCCCCCGGCGGGGTCGTCCATATCGATTTCGATGAAGACAAGATCGTCCCGATCAAGAGCACGGCAAAAGCTCCGGCACCAGAAATCAAAAAAAACATCCCCCTGTTCAACGAAATAGAGGAGCCCAAGCGCAAATTTCCTCTTTGGGCCGCGGTGCTGGTGCTGGCCGTCATGGCCGCCGCCGCGCTGGGTTACTTCATGTTCATAAAAAAGCCGGCCGCGAACGAAACCCAGACCGTGGCCAAACCGGCTGTCGTCGAAAAGACCGCCGCTCAGCCCGAGACAGCCGAAACGCAAGCCAAGCAGCAGCCGGCCGTCGATCCGCAAGTGCTGGCCCTCGAGAAACTTAAGCAGAAGGAAGCGGAGCTGGAAAAGCAGTTGCAGGATGCCGCGGCCGCCACCGCCGCCACCGACGCCGTTGCGCTGAAAAAGAAGCAGCAGGACGAGAAGCGCGCCAAGCAGGCCGAAATCGAGCGCTCGAAAAAAGAGGAGGCGGACCGCCTGCAGAAGGAAGAACAGGACCGGCTGCAACGGGAGGAAGAACTCCGCAGGCAGGCGGAAGCCGACCGTCTGGCCAAAGAGGCGCAGGATAAGAAAAAGGCCGATGAATTGAAGGAGCTGGAGCGCAAACGGGTCAAGGAAGGCGATGTCGTTCCGCTCCCTGAGGTCGACCGGGAGCCGCAAGCCGTTTCCAAGCCCGACCCAGTGATCCCCACCACCATCATGGCCAGCATCATGGCCAATCAAAGCGTGCTGTTCAATATCCTGGTCAATCAAAACGGGGACGTGGAGGTGGCGCGGCTGATGCACAAAACCAGCAACAGCCAGCTGAACTCCATCCTGATCGCCACCATCCAGACCTGGAAATTTACGCCGGCCATGAAGAACGGCGTGCGCGTCAAAGTTTGGAAAACCATTTCGCTTATAATAAAAAAATAACGAGGAGAACCCATGAAAAAACTAAAAGTCGAAGCCGAGGCCTTTTACGAATCCACGCTCCGGGAAGCCAAGAAGCAGATTGAGATAATCGACGCCCGCATCGAGGAAGAACTGGCCCGGGTGAAGGACGTGATCAGCCAGCTGCAGGAACAGAAAAAATCGACGCGGCTGATTTATGACGGCGCCTGCTCCATCCTGGGCGTCAAGAACGACTTCGAAGAAGGCGAGCCCGCTCCCCAGAATTAAGCCGCTCTTTTCGAACATGGGTCCATGCACTATGCCGCAATAGGGGAGTACCTAGAAAAACTTCAGGGGGAAAATTCCAAGTTATCCCTGCACACCATCGGGCAGATCGTCAAAAATCTGCCTTTCCCGGTCAAAACGGTAAAATATATCCAGGTCGCCGGCACCAACGGCAAGGGGTCGACCTCCCATTTCATCGCCGCCATCCTGCGCAGCGCCGGCTGGCGGGTCGGGCTTTTCACCTCCCCCCATCTGCAAGACGTGCGCGAGCGGATCTGTCTGAACGGCCGCATGATCTCGCGAAAAGATTTTGCCGGCGTTGTCACCATCGTCGACAACATCGTCCGCAACCTGCTCCGCCGCCGGGTGATCGCCAGCGGGCCGACTTTTTTTGAAACCCTTTTCCTGGCCGCCCTGGTTCACTTCTGCCGCTCGCGGGCCGATTGGGCGGTGCTGGAAGTCGGGCTGGGCGGCCGGCTGGACGCCACCAGCACGGTCGTCCCCGAGGTGTCGGTCATCACCAACATCGCCAAAGATCACACCCAGATCCTGGGCAAGACCCTGACCGCCATCGCCCGGGAAAAGGCGGGCGTGTGCAAGAAAAACGTGCCGCTGGTCAGCGGTTGCCCGCCCTCGTCAATCGCCGGGCGCGTCATCGCCCAAACGGCGCGAAGGAAGAAGGCGCTGTTGCACCTGGTTTTTGCCGATGCGCGCTCGCTGCGCTGCGAAAAAAAAGGTTCAAGCTATTTCTGCCTCTACCAAAGCGGCGGCCGTCGTTACGATTACCGGGTCGATCTCAAAGGAAGGCACCAGACCGTCAATGCCGCCTTGGCCCTGAAGACGGCGGATGTGCTGCGCGGGCAGGGCTGGCGCATACCGGTCGCGGCCATCCGCCGCGGCATTCGCACCATGTTTATCCCCGGCCGCATCGAGTCGCTGGGGGGGAAACCGCCGCTGATCCTGGACGGCGGCCACAATCCGGACGGCATCCGGGTTTTAACCGACTTCCTGCGCGAAGAAAACATAAGCAACATCACCCTGATCTTCGGCGTCCTGGCCGACAAGCATTACCGCAAAATGGCCCGCGCCCTGGCGCCGCTGGCCGCGAACGTCATCCTGACCGCGCCGCCAAACCCCAGGGCCCTGCCGCCGCAAAAATTGCTGCCCTTTTTCAAACGGAGGAATTGTTGGGTCGAAACCGATCTCGCCCAAGCCCTGGCCATTGCAAAAAAATTAAAAAGAATTATAATAATATGCGGTTCCCTTTATCTGGCCGGTGCGCTGAGAACCGTCGCCTGCGGAGGAAAGAAATATGGACGTCAAACGATTAAAGGAAATTGAGGATATCTACCAGGACCTGAAAGCCAGGTTCGACGCCGGCGAGATCGGCGGCGATGACATGAAATCCGAACTGAAGAAGGTGATGCTCCGCGACGAGGAAAACCGCTTTTGGATGATCGGCAGCAAGACCGGCGGTTGGTACGTATATGACGGCAGCAGCTGGAAGGCCGGCAATCCCTACGGCCAGGCGGAGACGGCGCCGCTCGTCCAGTTGGAGCCGGCGGCGCCGCGCCGCCAGGAACCACCCCCCGCCCGCGAGGAGGAATTGAAAGTCGAGTCCGAGCCGCCGCTGTTGTGCAAATTTTGCCAGTCGCGCATCGAGAAGCACGACGTGTATTGCAATTTCTGCGGGGGACAGCAGAAAGGGACGACCAAATCCTCGCCGCGCAAGATTCCCGAAGGCCAGCTGCTGGTCAAGGCGGTGAGCATTCCATCGCTGATCTTTTTTTTCGGGGGGATCGGTTTGGTGGCCGGCGTGGTCGTCGGCGCCACCTTCGGCATCCTGAAGATCTTCGGCGACCTGATTTTCCAATTCCCGATGATGCTCCAGGAAATGCAGGGCAAGATCCAGGGAGGATTGTTCTTCGGCGGACTTGGCGGCATTTTCGGTTTCCTGGCCTTCGCCGTTCTGGCCGCGGCCTGCGGCTTGCTCTTCAACCTGATCGCCTACGTGTTCGGCGGCTTGCGTTTCAAGATAAAAACCTGATGCTGCAAGGGTGATGGAGAACCTGCGCAATATTGTTTTTTACAAGCTTTTCGCGACCCTGTTGATCATCCTGCTTCCAATACTGGCCGTTTTTCTTTTTCGCAATAAAAAAAACAAATAGAACAAGATCGTCAACAAGGTCGATCGTGGCACAGGGGAGGGATGGCTTTTAAAGACGAATAGACACCATATGTGTATATTTATTACTCATAGCAAACTCCATTTTCAGAGTTTTCCCTCTACTTAAGCGGCAACTGGCTGTTGGCACTTAAAATGCTTGTCCAAAATAGGAGTTTCAAACCTCATGCAAAAAAACAATAGCGGATTTTCGCTTATCGAGTTGCTGCTGGTACTGGTCCTGATCGGGACGATCGTCGCCATGACGGTCAATTTCACCACCCGCAACAAGGATCGCTGGTCGTTGCGCGATGTGGCCAGGGAGATCACCTCCACCTATTACCAGGCACGGCAGCGGGCGGCGCGGGAGAACGCGTCGATGCGCCTTGAAATCCTGGAGAAAAGCTATACCTACTACCGGAACAACGAGATCCTTAAAAAAGAAGATTTCCCGGATAAAATCGACGCCACCGCCACCGCCAACTTCCTGATCAATCCCAGCGGCTTCATCCTGGATCCGTTAAGCATGAAGATCGCCGGCTCGCAGACGATCACCCTGAGCGCCCCCCGCGGCGCCGATTTTGATACCCTGACTATAACCATCTATCCGTATGGAGGCTTACGTGTCGAAAAAGCTTTTAAATAACAAGCGCGCGTTTTCGCTCATCGAAGTGCTGATGGCCATCGCCCTCTTCACCTTCCTGGTGGTCGGCGTGCTGACGATGACCACCATGGGCATCCGCACCAACTCCTACGCCCAGCACCACACCAAGGCGGTGCAGCTGGCTGAAAGCAGCATGGAAATGCTGCGCCGCGTCGATTATAATAATGTCCTGCGATACTTTGACGGAATCTCGCACTCGGTTATCACGCCCAATGGCGTCACCATCTTTCCGGTCTCCGAATACGGTTCAATACCCCAATATATGGACTTTAGACGCGTTTTGCTGGTGACCTATAATCCCAATGTCAGCTCGTTGCGGGTAACCATAACCTGGCGCAGCCAGGATGTCGATTCCTTTCCCCTTGTATTGACCTCGCAGCGGGTGGCGCCATGAACACGAGGCAACGCTGCCAGCGAGGCTTTTCGCTGGTGGAAATGATGATATCGCTGACCGTCATGCTGATCATCATCGTCGCCATTTTTTCTATCATCGTCGCCGAACAGAGCACCCATCTTACCGAAGGCCGCAAGCTGGACATGAACCAGGGGGGGCGCGTCATCGAGCAAATGTTCTCTGAAGGTTTTCGCAGTTCCGGCTCGGTGCTGTCGCAGGCCCAAACGCCCGTGATGCTCGGCCTCCCGACTATTCCTTTCAATGGCGTCTATCCCCTGAACAATAACGATTATCCCGACGGCGTCATCCTGGCTTCTGGCGACCCCCTGGCCCTGACCAGGCTTACGCAAATCTTCACTCCGGGCGACGCAACGGTCAATGTCACTAAGGTCGATCTGCCTCCGGATCCTGTCACCCTCACCGTTCTTGGCGTGGCCTGGCATGAGGGGGATTTCGGTTTGATCATGCGCCCAGACGGCTACACCGTGTTCAAGGTCTCTCTGGAACCGGATTTGGGCGACACACTGCTCACCATCCGCCAAACGGCCGCCTATTATTCGGGCCTGCTCGATACCGCCCACTATAACGACCAATGTGATGAGCAGTTGGGCACGAAGGGCAATATCGGAGCCTATCCCATCGACAGCCCGGTGCTGCGCCTGGAATACTTCAATATCTTCCTGACCCGCACCGAAAGCGATGGCTCGCGCACACTGACCCTGACCACCGATTGCGAAGGTCTTGCCGATATTTTCGCCAGCACCAGTCCCATCACGGGCACCCGCGCCGCGCCGATCCTGCCCAACATCGAGGACATCCAGATCGAATACCTCACCAAGGTTGTCCCGCCCGCCATTTTGCCCGATATCTGGGCCGGCACCGACAATGCCTTCCCTGGCGGCACCGTGGATTTCTATAACCAGTTTTACAATAGAAATATCGCTTCGGCGCGCATTTTCGTGCTGCTGCGCACCGAGGAAGAGAAAAACAAATCACTGGGCAGCGGCATTGTTTTCAAAAAGCCGGCCATGGGCGACATGGGCGCCGCCACGCTGCCGGTGGGCCGCTATCATTACACGTACATGCAATATGAAATATTAATCCGCAATTATAATTATTAATAGTCAGTCAGGAGGTTCATTATGAAAACAACCAAAAACAAAGGCTCGGCGCTGCTGCTGGTGTTGATCGCCCTGCTCATCCTGTCGTTGATCGGGGTGTCGGCGCTGACCCAGAGCGGTTCGGAAATTAACACCGCGGGCAATTTTTACAAGGATAAAAGCGCTTTTTATGCCGGTGATAGCGGCATCCAGATCGGCATCAGACAGATACGTCTCAACTCCACCCATCCAGAGAACGTCATATTCGATGGGACAATCGACAAAAATTATTTTCGCACCGGCCTCATGTCCGACACTTTGCCGACGAAGAAAAATGTCAAAGCGTTCCAGGGTTTCATGCCGCCGCAGTCGGCGGGCCAGGCGGCCGGGATGGAAAGCGAGACGAACATGAAAAACGTGGCCTGGACGCTGGTCATCACCGCTGAGAGCAGCATCACTACAAAAAATCGCGTCCGCAAGCAGGTGGAGACCGTGGTGACCACCTTGGTGCCCAGAGATTATTAATAGGAGAGGGATAATGAAAAACAAAAAAAAATTAGTTTTATTTCTGGCCGCAAGCACGCTGATCGTCCTTGGCCTGCGGGCTTGGCAAGACGAATTGCTCTTCACCAAAATCGTCGGCGGCAAGGGCAAATCCAACGTGATCCTTGTTCAGGACCACACCGGATCCATGTGCTCAATTATTTACCATCCCGATTACAACCCCAAAATCTCATTAAGTACTTATTCAAATGTTGATCTCCCATATTCTACTACAAATTATGATGGTATCAGTCAAACCAGCTGGTACCTGCGCTGGTGTAAAACCATAACTATTGCTGACAGTGCCGGCAGGTTTGCGATACACGCCTGGAATCCAGCGACCTATGTCCTTTCAATGATCACAGGCACTACGAGTACGAATATCAAAAACAATGACTGGATCCTGCAATACAGGGATGCGGATACCACTCGTGGCGATGATGCGATCGAATTCAATATCAATTACCAGATGGTCGCCAAGGTGACCAACGTGTCAACCAGCGGCAGCGGCGCCAGCAAAGTTACAAATTTGACCTTGGATTCAACCACCATCAAGGGGACGCCGACGGCTGGGGCCAATTATTACGTTGGTTATTATAGCGATAACACCTATACGCCAAGGGTCGTCAAATTATACGGCAGCACTTTAGACCAAGGCGGCTATAATGTCGCTTACACGATGGACCCTGATCTATACTACTTAAGGTGGATTTTCGGTGTGGCCAACGACACCCAGCGTCAGCAGGTTACCGATTTCTCCACCCTGGCTTACGATATCGAATACAACGGCTATCTCCGCGCCACGCCGGTCAAGCCTGACCTGGCCTATGCATTGAATGAGAAATACCCCCTTGTTTTTAACAGCAACAGCACCGTGTTCCTACTGGCAGAGTGGAACACAGTGATGAAAGACATCTACCCCAACAAAATCGCCAACCTGAGAATCGACAAACCAGATGTGGCCGTCGGCGACACCACCATCTACTACGAAAAACACAAAGCCAGCTTCGCGGGCTACACCACCCCGGGCTTTAGAATCAAGATCGACGCCGAGACCATGATCGTCAACTCCAATGTCCTCGATGCCAGCGGCAACTGGGGCACCCTGACAGTCACCCGCGGCACGCTAGCCACCACCGGCACCGTCGCCGCGGCCCACCCCGCCG
>JAPKZL010000006.1 GCA_026393795.1 Candidatus Aminicenantes bacterium
ATCATCGAGCGCCACGGCGGGCGGATATGGATGGAATCCGAGCCGGGAAAGGGGTCTACCTTTTTCTTCACCCTGCCGGTTGAAGGCCATATAAATGCATAAAAATAAGGGAGAATAACAATGAAACAACAAGACAACAGTAAGTTAGTCGACATCCTCCTGGTCGAGGACAACGAAGGCGATGCCCGGCTCGCCAAGGAGGCGATGCGCGACAGCAAGATCCGCAACACGCTGCATCACGTTTCCGATGGCGAGGAAGCCATGGCTTTCCTGCGCAAAGAGGGTAAGTACGAGAATGTGCCGCGACCGGACCTGGTCCTGCTCGATTTGAATCTGCCGAAGAAGGACGGCCGCCAGGTCCTCGCCGAAATTAAAAATGACGATGAGTTCAAGCGCATACCGGTGGTGATCCTGACCGTCAGCAGCGCCGAGGAAGACATCCTGAAGTCATACAACCTGCACGCGAACTGCTACATCACCAAACCCATCGATCTCAGCCAGTTCATGAAGGTCGTGCGTTCGGTCGAGGACTTCTGGCTGACGATCGTAAAGCTTCCGAATGGAGCGAAGTGAATGAATCGGATGGGGGAGAAACCGATGAAACCGGATCAGCATAATCCGCTTTCCTCCCCCATCGTTCCGATCCGCATGCTTCTGGTCGAGGATAATCCGGGAGATGCGCGCCTGGTTTTTGAGATGCTCCGCGATCAGCCCCATATCAAAATGGAAGTCGCGGATTGTCTTGCCGCCTGCATGATGCGCCTGGATCGAGGCGAAATCGATCTCGTCTTGCTCGATCTTGGTCTCCAGGACAGCCAGGGGCTGGATACGCTCACCACCGTAGCTCACGCATATCCGGCGCTGCCGATCGTGGCCTTAACCGGCCTGGATGACGACGCATTGGCATTGCGCACCGTGCAGGCCGGCGGGCAAGACTTCTTGACCAAGAACACCATAATACCTGAGATCCTGCGCCGCACGATCCATCATGCCATCGAGCGCAAGCGGGCCCACGAAGAAATTCGCAGGCTTAACCTGAAGCTCGAAGAGCGGGTCATCCAGCGCACGGCCCTGCTGGAAGCCGCCAACAAGGAATTGGAAGCCTTTTCTTATTCGGTATCGCATGACCTGCGGGCGCCGCTGCGGGCCATCGACGGCTTCGCGCGCATCGTCCTCGAAGAGTACGCTCCCAAGCTGGACGACGAAGGCCGGCGCCTGCTCGATGTCATCGCCAACAACACCCATAAAATGGGCCAGCTGATCGACGATTTGCTGGCTTTTTCGCGCTTGAGCCGCCAGCAGATCGCGTTCGCTGCGGTCGACCTGGCCGCCCTGGCCGATGATGTTTTTTCCGAACTCAAAAGCGCGGAAAAAGGCCGGCAGATCGAATTCAAGGTTGGCGAGTTTCAAACCGCCTTTGGCGACCGCTCCATGCTGCGCCATGTCCTGCTCAATCTTTTTTCCAATGCCCTGAAATTCACCCGGCCCCGGGCCAAGGCCCGCATCGAATTCAACGCTCAGGCGGCAATAGGGGAAACGATCTATTACGTCAAGGACAACGGTGTCGGCTTCGATATGGAGTACGCCCACAAGATCTTCGGCGTGTTCCAGCGTTTGCACGGCACGGATGAGTTCGAAGGCACCGGCGTCGGCCTGGCCATCGTCCAGCGCATCGTCACTCGCCACGGCGGCCGCGTCTGGGCGGAGAGTTCCAAGAAAGGCGCGACGTTCTATTTCGCATTGCCGCAGGAAAAGGGTACAGGGGACAGGAAGCAAGCCATCACAAGGGACAGGGGACAAAGACAAGGGTTCAGGGTACAGAGAGCGAGCCACTGCAGGGTACAGGGGACAGGGTTCAGGGTACAGGAAAGAGAGAACAAGCACTTGAAGAAAAGAGGGAAAAATGAAAGAGCCTGATCAAGATACGGGAAACAAGCCATTGCAGAGCTTTAAAGAATTGATTGTTTGGCAGAAGGCATATCAGTTTGCATTGAAAATTTATAAAGAGACGGGTGGATTTCCAAAAAGTGAGATCTACGGGCTAACTTCGCAACTCAGACGCTGCGCGGTATCTATCGTTTCAAACATCGCGGAAGGGTATCAACGCCAACATTTGGGAGAATATATACAATTTCTCTCTATTTCCCTGGGTTCCTGCGCCGAAGCTGAGACTCAGTTGCTTTTGGCTCAAGACTTGAATTATATGTCTAAAATTTCATGTGATCCTTGCCTGGTTTTACTAAAAGAAATAAGCAAAATACTGCAAGTAATGATTCCAAAATTAAAGGGCAAATGAACATGAAATATTCATTATCATCTTCATTTCTTTGTAGTTTTCCTTTCCTCTCTTCCCTGTCCCCTATCCCCTGTACCCTGTACCCTTTCTGCGCCGAAGTTGAAACCCAGTTGCTGCTCTGTAAAGATCTTCACTATTTGTCCGAAAGCAATTTTACTATTTTAAATAATTTATTAACTGAAGTAGGTAAAATGCTTTATGCTTTAATTGGAAAGTTAAAAGAAAATACTGTCAGGAAGGGTTCCGGGAAAAAACAATGATTTTTATTCTTTTTCTTCTTCTTCACCCTATCCCCTATACCCTCAACCCTAGACCCTATCTTAGGAGGTTCTCATGAATCAACTAAATCCCATGGAAATCCTGCTGGTCGAAGACAACCCGGCTGACGTCGAGCTGACCCTCAGGGCCCTGAAAAAACACAACCTGGCCAACCAGGTCAAGGTGGTCAATGACGGCGCCCAGGCCCTGGATTACCTGTTCGCCAGCGGCGCCTATGAAGGTGAGAACCGCCAACCGCCGCCGAAAGTCGTTTTCCTTGACCTGAAACTGCCCAAGGTGGACGGGCGCGAAGTGCTGCGGCGCATGAAAGCCGACGCCAAGACGCGGATCATCCCGGTGGTGGTGCTGACCTCTTCCCAGGAAGAACGCGACATTGCCGAAAGCT
>JAPKZL010000007.1 GCA_026393795.1 Candidatus Aminicenantes bacterium
CGTCCAGCATCTCCGGTTTCCGTTTCTGGCGCCCGCGCAACCAGACCGTCACCTTGACCTTGTTGCCCTCGGCCAGGAATTCCCTGATCTTTTTCAGCTTGACTTCGACGTCGTGCTCGCCGATGACCGGGGTGAACTTGATCTCCTTGACCAGGATTTTCCTCTGGTGGCGCTGGGCCTCATGGGCCTTTTTCTGCAGCGCATAGAGGTACTTGCCGTAGTCGAGGATGCGGCAGACCGGCGGCTTGGCCTCGGGCGAAATCTCGACCAGGTCCAGCTCTTTTTCCCTGGCGATCTCCATGGCCTGGGCGACGGAAAGGATGCCGACCTGGTTCTTTTCCTCGTCGATCAGGCGGATTTCCTTGGCCGTGATCTCCTCGTTGATCCGATGCGGGTTTTTCTTGGGAATGGGTTTACTGAATCTCATAAGTTTGGCTTTTTTCCTCTACTTTTGTTTTTATTTTAGCGATGAACGCGGGAAGCGCCATTTTGCCCTGGTCGCCCTGCTTGTGGATGCGGTAGGAGATGTTCCCCTCCTGCTGCTCCTGGGTGCCGATGACGATGATATAGGGAATCTTCTGGATTTCCGCGTCGCGGATCTTGCGGTTGACCCCCTGGGAGCGGGCATCCAGCTCGGCGCGCAGGTCGTTCTGCCGCAGCTGCTCAAGCACGCCGCGCGCGTAAGGCAGGCAGTCGTCGCTCACCGGAGCGATGGCCACCTGGACTGGCGCCAGCCAGAGCGGGAAGAAGCCGTTGTAATGCTCGATCAAGACCCCGAAAAAACGCTCCAGCGAACCCAGAAGCGCCCGGTGCACCATGTACGGCTGATGAGCGCTACCGTCGGCGCCGATGTACTTCATGTCGAAGCGCGCCGACATGTTGAAATCGAACTGGATGGTGGTGCATTGCCAATGGCGCCCCAGGGCGTCCTTGATCTTGATGTCGATCTTGGGTCCGTAGAACACCGCCTCGCCCTCCATGCGCTGGTAGGCCAGCTGGCGCACGGTCAGGGCCGCGACCAGGGAGGCTTCAGCCTGAACCCACATGGCATCGCTGCCGGCGTACTTGCCGGTAATGCGCGGATCACGGACGGAAAGCTCGATCTTGAAATCGTTGAAGCCGAAGGACTTGAGCAGGTCGAGTGAGAAATCGAGGACGCGCAGGATTTCATCGTCGATCTGTTCGGGGGTGCAGATGATGTGGGCGTCGTCCTGGGTAAAACCGCGCACGCGCAGCAAGCCGTGCAGGGTGCCGCTGCGCTCGTAGCGGTAGACGGTTCCCAGTTCGGCCCAGCGCAGCGGCAGGTCACGATAGGAACGCTGGGTCGATTTGTAGATCATGATATGGAACGGGCAATTCATGGGTTTCAGATAGTAATTCATGCCGTCGATGTCCATGGGCGAGTACATGGAGTCCTTGTAAAAATCCAGGTGCCCCGACGTCTGCCACAGCCATTCCCGGCCGATGTGCGGCGTATAGAGAAGTTCGTAACCGCCCTGGTAATGCCTTTTTTTCCAATAGGCCTCGATCTCGTTGCGCATGCGCGCCCCTTTGGGGTGCCAGTAAACAAGACCCGGGCCGGCTTCCTCCTGCAGGGAGAAAAGGTCGAGGCTCCTGCCCAGCAGCCGGTGGTCGCGCTCCTTGGCCTCCTTCAAAAGCCGGAGATGCTCCTGCAAGGCCTCGGCGTCGGGAAATACGGTGCCGTACACCCGCTGCAGCGAATGGCTTTTCTCGTCGCCCTTCCAATAGGCGGCGGCCACGCTGAGCAGCTTGGAATGCTTCAGCAGGCCGGTGGCCGGGAGGTGCGGGCCGCGGCACAGGTCAACGAAATCGCCCTGTTTGAATACGGAGACCTCGTCGCCGGTTACTTTTTCCTCGAGCAATTCCAGCTTCAAGGACTGCCGGCGCGCGCGGAAATACTCGACGGCTTGTTGTTTGGACCAAGTCAGCTTCTGGATCGGCTGGTTTTGCTTCACCAGGTGCGCCATTTTGCTGGCGATTTTTTCCAGGTCGCTTTCTACGAAGGGGCTTGCCAGCAGAAAATCGTAATAAAAGCCGTTTTCCACGGCCGGGCCGATACCGTACTGGGCGTCGGGGAATAATTCGAGTACGGCCTGGGCCAGGAGGTGGGCGCAGGAATGGCGGTAGACTTCCAACGCTTCGGGGGAGTCCGGGGTGATCTCCTGCATGTCGTTCCCGGGGGCAACCGGCGCACCGATCTCCTTCAGGTCGCCGTTTACCTTAAGCAAAATCGCTTTTTTTCTTTCCATGGTGAACATAGGCGCGGGCGGGCTCGAACCGCCGACCTCTACCGTGTCAAGGTAGCGCTCTAACCAACTGGGCTACGCGCCTTTGCTAGCCTGCCTATTTGATCAGCGCTTTCAGTTCTTTGCCGGCCACGAACTTGGGCACCTTCTTCTTGGGGATGTTGATCTTGGCGCCGGTCTTGGGGTTTCTGCCCACCTTGGCTTTCTTCTCGATCACCTTGAAGGTTCCGAAACCGACCAACGTCACTTTCCCGTTCTTTTTTTTCAACACATCACCGATCACTGTGACCAGTGTATCAATGACTTTGATGGCATTGCTCTTGATGATAGTGGAATCTTTAATCATGTGCTGGGCAATTTCATTCTTGTTCATTAATATCCTCCTTAACGTCAGGAGTCAATTTACCTCAAAAGGAACCGGAAGTCAATACCCACCGTCAAAAAACAAACCCGGGCTTGCCATCGCCACGGCGGCCGATTCGGCATTTTGCCCCTCCCGGCCCATGGCGTAAAAAGACGAAATTTGCTTTTTGCGCGAAAATCCATTACAATAAATTACTCAAAAAATGAGCAAACTGAGGCACTTACATGGCAGAAGAATTGTTGAAAAGCATCATGCAGATCAGTCGGGAGCGCGGCGTCAATCCCGACATCTTTTTTTCTGCCATCAAAGAAGCGCTGCTGATTGTTTCCAAGCGGTTTTTTGACCCCGAAGCCGACGTCCAAATCGAGATCGACGAAGTGAAAGGGACGATCGAGGTCTATGTCAGCAAGATGGTGGTCAAGGAGATCACCGACCCGCTGGCGCAGATCTACTGGAAAGACGCCCTGAAATACGACTCCAAGGCCAGGGAAGGTGACGTCATCAAGATTCACATGCCCGGCGAGACCCTGGGCCGTGTCGCCGCCCAGACCGCCAAACAGATCATCCTGCAGAAGATACTCAAGGCCGAACAGGAAAACATTTACGAACGGTACGCGCCGCTGGCCGGGACACTGATGAGCGGGGAGATACGCCGCATCGAGAACAACAACATCATCCTCGGCCTGGAAATGGGCGAGGCCATCCTGCCGCCCAAGGAACTCTCCCCCAAGGATGTTTTCAGGCGCGGCGAGGTCATCAATTTCCTGATCAAGCGGGTTTTCGTCGAAGGCAAGGGCCCCCTGGTCCTGGCCACCCGCTACATGAATGATTTCGTGGCCGAGCTGATCAAGAAGGAAGTGCCCGAAGTGGCCGAGAACATCGTCAAGATCTACGCCATCGCGCGCGAACCGGGGGTCAAATCAAAAGTGGCCGTCTACTCGACCGACAAGGCCATCGACCCGGTCGGCGCCATCGTCGGCATGAACGGCAACCGCGTCCTGGCCATCAGCAAGGAACTGCGGGGCGAACGGATCGACGTCATCGCCTGGAGCAGCGTGCCGGAGCGCTTCATCGCTTCCGCCCTAACCCCGGCCGAAGTCGTCAAGGTGCACCTGATCGATCCGGAAAACCACTTGGCCGAGGTGACCGTCAAGGACGAGACGCTGTCGGCGGCCATCGGCAAGAAGGGAGTCAACATCAAGCTCGCTTCCAAGCTCACCCAGTGGGATATCCAGATATCCAACCGCAAGTTCGAACATCTCGAAGAGGGGCAAAAAAAACAATAGGAGGGCGATCCCATGGCAACCATCAAACTTCATGAAGCCACCAAGCAATTTGAAATAGCAAATAAACTGGCCATGTTCTTTTTGGAAAAAGTAAATCTGCCAGTCAAATCGCACTCCTCGGTAATCCCCGTCGACCAGCTCGAACTGCTCCGCGAATTCGCGGCCAGCCCGGAAAAGATAACGACCCTTGAGACCGCCGCGAAAAAAGGGGCCGCGGCCAAGGCCAAAGCGGCCGCGCCGCCGCCGGCAGCCCCCCACGGGGACGCCGCGGCCAAGCCGCCGGCAGCGCCGGCGAAAAAAAAGGCCGCCGCCGAAAAGAAACCGGCCCCGGTCTCCCCGCGGGCGGCCGAGAAAAAAGCGCCGGAGAAAAAGCCGGCCGAGAAAAAAACCGTTGTCAGCGAACCCGTTGCCAAGCCGGTCAAGGCGGCGACGCCGCCGCCGGCAGTCCCCCACGGGGACGCCGCGGCCAAGCCGACGGCAGCCCCACACCGGGACGCCGCGGCCAAGCCGACGGCAGCGCCGGCAAAAGCCCCCGACGTCAAGAAAGCCGTCCGCCCGGAACCCGAAGCGCAGAGGCCGCCCCGGCCGGCCCCGGCGCCTTTCATACCGGCCCCGTCGCCGTTCAGGAGGCAGCAGCCGCAATATCATCCTCGCCGCCATGAACCGGCCGCACCCAAATTTCACCCTCCCAAAAAGGAAAAGCCGGCCGTGGCGGTCGTTCTGCCCAGCCACATCCAGATCACCGATTTCTGCACCATGAAGGAACTGGCCGAAAAGCTGAACCTCAAGCTGAAGCCGCTGGAAGATAAAATCGCCCAGCTGAAAATGAATTACCAGGGCAACCAGATCATCGACCGCGCCGATATCGAAAAAATATGCGCCGATCTCGGCGTGGCGTTGGAAATCCTCCCCTATGAGGATTACCTGTTCCAGAGCTACTTGGCCAAGAGCGGCAGCCAGCTGATTCCCCGGCCGCCGATCGTCACGGTCATGGGCCATGTCGACCACGGCAAAACGACGCTGCTGGATACGCTGCGCAAGACCCGGGTGGCGGAAAAGGAAGCCGGCGGCATCACCCAGAAAATCGGCGCCTACAAGCTTCAGACCGCCGACGGCGCGATCGTTTTCATCGACACGCCGGGGCACGAAGCGTTCACCAACCTGCGCGCCCGCGGGGCGCAGGTCACCGACATCGTCATCCTGGTGGTGGCCGCCAACGACGGCGTGCAGCCGCAGACCGTGGAAGCCATCAACCACGCCCAGGCCGCCAAGGTGCCGATGATCGTGGCCATCAACAAGATCGACATCCAGGGGGCGGACAGCGAAAAGATCAAGCAGGAGCTGAACAAGCACAACATCCTGGTGGAAAGCTGGGGCGGCAAGGTGGTATCGGTGGAAATCTCGGCCAAGTTCAACAAGAACCTGGATACCCTGCTGGAGATGATCCAGCTGGTCGCCCAGATGCAGGAACTCAAGGCCTACATCCAGATCCCGGCCCGGGGAACGATCATCGAATCCAGGCTCGATCCCCAGCTCGGCCCGATCGGCACCGTGCTGATCCAGCACGGCCAGCTGAAAAAGGGAGACTACTTCATCTGCGGCAGCGATCTGGGCAAGATCAAGTCGATTTTCGACGACAGCGGCAAGATGCTCAATAGCGCCCAGGTTCCCGACCCGATCGAGATCATGGGTTTCGAAGCGCTGCCCCAGGCGGGCGACGTTTTCCAGGTCATCGACGACCTAGAAAAGGCCAGGAAAGTCATCGAAATGCGCCAGATCAGCCTGAAGGCCGCGAAAAGCAAGGATTTCCTCGCCGAAAAGAGGCTGAGCCTGCAGAACCTCTTCCAGCTGGTGGAGCAGAATGTCGTCCAGGTTTTCCCGGTGATCGTCAAGGCCGACAACTTCGGCTCGGCCGAGGTTCTGGGTCTGACCCTCAACCGCCTCAGCCAGGAAAAGCTGAAGATCGAAATCCTGCACAGCGGGCTGGGCAACATCACCGAGAGCGACATTCTGCTGGCTTCGACGGCCCGGGCGGTCATCCTCGGCTTCAACGTCAAAACCCCGCAGAAGATCCTCTCCCTCGCCCAGCAGGAAAAGGTGGAAATCAGGCTGTACAACGTGATCTACCACCTGGTCGAGGACATTGAAAAAGCCGTCAAGGGCAAGATCGGCCCGCAGTACCAGCAAACCCTGATCGGCAAGGTAGAGATCCTGCAGAAATTCAAGATCTCCAATGTGGGCATCGTGGCCGGCTGCGTCGTGCGCGACGGCAAGGTCACCCGCAAGTCCAAAATCAAGGTCATGCGCGGCGACGACCTGGTCTTTGAAGGCGAGATCGAATCCCTGAAGCGGATCAAGGACGAGGTGTCGGAAGTCAGGGCCGGAACCGAGTGCGGCATCCGCATCAAGAATTTCAACACCATCGAGGTCGGCGATCTCCTGGACGTGTACGAAACAACCATCCTGCCATGATGATCGGCATGCTGGTGATCGACCTGATCAATGAGCAGTTCCACAGCCTGAAGGAAAAAAGGCAGCTGCTGACCAGCCTGAAGAAACGCCTGAAAAACAAGTTCAATATCGCCGTCGCCGAGAGCGGCGATCAGGAGCTATGGCAGAAAGCCCAGATTTCCATCGTCTCGCTGGCAGCCGGCCGGAACATCCTGGACAGCACTTTCAAACAGATCGAGGATTTCATCTTCCTGAACTATCCCGTCCAGATCACCCAGATGAAGGTCCAGTATTTCTAGTCATGTCCTACCGCCTGGAAAAATTCGCCAGCACCCTCAAGCAGTCCCTGGGGGAAATCCTGATGAAGGACAGCCTGAATCCCGACTTCACGTTCGTGAGCATCGCGCGCATCGAGATCAGCGCCGACTTGAAAAAGGCCGACATCTTCATTTCGTCACCGCTGCAGGCCCTCGACGACATCCTGGCGCAGCTGCAGCGCTCGCAAGGGTTCATCAAGCGCCAGTTAGCAAAAAAAATGATTTTGCGCCACATGCCCGAACTCCAATTCCGCAAGGACCTGGCATTCGTCTTCGATCAGAAGATCGCCGTCATCGGCAAGCCCAACGACCATGAAAACACAAATAGCTGAACGAATCCGCAAAGCCCGCACCATCGCCATCAGCTCCCATGTCCGCCCCGACGCCGATTCCATCGGCAGCGGACTGGCCCTGAATCTCATGTTCAGGCAAATGGGCAAGGAGACGTGTTACTGCAACGTCGATTCAGCCCCCCATCCCATCAACCTGCTTCCCGGCTACGGAGATCTCCGCCTCCGCCAAATCGACCCAGAGCCCTTCGACCTGGTGGTGCTGATCGAAGGCGGCGGCGAGGAGCGGACCGGACAAAAGAACCTGAAGAACTATTTCTGCGTCAACATCGACCACCATGCCGGCAGCAGCCTGGACGCCGATCTCAACTGGGTGGTACCGGAAGCCGCGGCCGTCGGTGAACTGATCTACGACCTGGGCCGCGAGCTGGGCGTTGTCTTCAGCCGCGACATCGCCTTCAATCTCTATGCGGCCATCGCCTCCGAAACCGGCTCGTTCAAGTATTCCAACACCAGGCTTGAGTCGCTGGCTATCGCCTCCGATCTGGCGGACCGCGGCGGCTTCGCCCCCTGCGAGGTCAGCAACCTGCTGTTCAACGCCAACCCGCTCGAAAAGATCCAGATGCTGTCCAAGGTGCTGTCCACCCTGGAATTGGCCCTGGGCCAGCGCGTGGCCATGATCGATTTCCAACGCTCGTTCCTCGAGCGCATCAGCCTGAAGGAAATCGAGACCGAGGATATCATCGCCATCGCCCGCTCGATCCAGGGCGTGCAGGTGGTGCTGTTTTTCAAGGAGATCGCCGCCGACTACTTCCGCGTCTCCATCCGCGCCCGTGACCGTTTTTCCGCCCGGCAGGTCGCCCAGGCATTCAACGGCGGCGGCCACCCCCACGCGGCCGGCTTCTTCTACCGCGGTTCGTTGGCGGCGGCCAAGAAAGAGATCCTGCAGCTGATCCGCGGCCAACTCCAATGATCCACGGCCTGATCGTCGTCAATAAGGAAAAGGGGATCACCTCGCACAGCGTGGTCGAGAAGATCCGCCGCCTGTACGGCACCAAGAAAGCCGGCCATTTCGGGACCCTGGACCCGCAAGCCACTGGCGTGATCCTGATCGCCCTGGGCCAGGCCACCCGTTTTTTCGATTTCTACGTCAAGCAGGAAAAATTGTACACCGGCCTGATCCGCTTCGGCTTCGCGACCAGCACCTATGATTCCGAGGGCGAACCGCAGGGCGGCAAGCAGGACATCGACCTGTCCCGCGTCGACCTGGAGGCGTTGCTGGCCCCGTTTCGCGGCGCGCAGATGCAGCTGCCGCCGATGTTCTCGGCCAAGAAATTCAAGGGCCGGCCGCTTTACAAATATGCCCGGTGCAACCAGGAGGTCGCGGTCAAACCCGCCGCGGTGAACATCCACCAGTTGACGGGCCGGGTGATCGATGCCGAGACGCTGGAGTTCGCCGCGCTGACATCGGCCGGCACCTATATCCGCTCGCTGGCCCATGACCTGGGCCAGAAGCTCGGGGTCGGCGCCTTTTTGCTTGAATTGAAAAGGGAAAAGATCGGCGCTTTCACCCTGCAGCAGGCGCGGACCCTGGGCGAGATCGAAGCTCTGGCCGTTGCCGGCAATGGTCTGCAGGCGGTCATTCCCATCGAAATGCTCCTCGGCGAGTATGCCAAGATGATCGTCAATCCAGCCGGCAAGCGCTGCATCTGCAACGGCATGCCCCTGAAGGCGTCGGACATCATGAAAATCTTCCCCGGTGTCAGCAACGATTTTTTCAGGATATTCGACGATGCCGGCAAGCTGCTGGCCATCGCCGAGAAAGAACCTCAGGCCATGAGCTTCAAATCCTCCCTGGTCTTCCCCGAGGACGAGTCTGGCGCTTGACCTGTAAAAGCCGGCATCCGCGCGGCTCAGCGGGGAAGTCCTAGCGCAGGATGAAAACCGCCGCGACCGGGTTGTGGTCGCTGTTGCGGAAAGCCAGATTCTGTCCGCTCACCTTTACGATCTCCACGTTGGGGGAGACCAGGAAGCCGTCGATGACCGCGACGAAGTTCTCGCCCTGCCGGTAGGCCGTGCCGTTGCTGCGGACCGTGGGCATGGTCCTATCGACCGCCCAGGCGAAACCCGGCGGAGTAAAGTCGTCCGGCACCATCACGTACCATCCCGGCGGCGCCATGGTTGCCTTGAAAAGTTTGGCGTCGGTACCAGGCAGGCCGTGGTTCCAATCGCCGCCGACGATCACGTGGTTGCCTTTTCTGTATTCGGCCATGACATGCCGGCGCAGATAGGCCAACTGCTGCTTTCTGATCCTCCCCCCCTTGTCAAAAACCGACAAATGGGAGTTGAGCAGCAGCAGTTCCCCGCCCCCGGCCAGCGGCAGCCGCGTTTGCAGAAAACAGCGGTCAAGCTCGGCCAGTTGCCGCGGCCAGGCTTCGCTGCCCGGGTAGCGGTAGCGGACGGCGGCGTCCATCCGATAGCGGCAGAGGGTCAGCAAGCCGCTCTTTACCGCGCCCATGGGGCGTGTCAACGGCACCGGCACCCAGGCCACCTGGTAATTGACGGCGAAAGCCGCGCCATGGCCGGGGAAACTGGCCTGCAGATAGGTGCGTTCGTCGACCTGGTAGCTTCTTGAGGCGCGGCTGTCCACCTCCTGTAAGGCCAGCAGGTCCGGTGCTGCTGCAATCAGGAAACGGGTGATTTCCTCCAGGTTGGTCCGCGTCTGTTCCAGGCTCCGGCAGCGGGAGTGCGTGCCGCCATCCATGAAAAAATCTTCCCCGGCGTCGAGTCCGCAGTAGCCGATGTTGAAGGTCATGACGGTGAACGGGACGTTCTTCGGCAGCAGCCGAGCCTGGTTGTTGTCAATGCCCAAAAGGACCGCCGGCGCCGGCCTGTAGTCGCTTACCGTCAGGAACGCCAGGAAGAGGAAAACGATCAGCGTTGGCACCCCGATGAGCGCCAGCAGCCATTGCGAAAGTTTGCGGATCATGATCTCAGCCGAACAATTTCTTCAGCAGGCGGCCGATCAGGG
>JAPKZL010000008.1 GCA_026393795.1 Candidatus Aminicenantes bacterium
GCCGACGGCGTCTGGAACCTGGCCGGCGCTTCTTTCGCTTTTTATTTGCGGCCTTTTGTTTACCAGACCTGGTGGTTCATGGTTTTGGCCGTCCTGGCTTTTGCGGTGCTGTCGGCCCTTTCGTGGCAGCTGCTGAAAAAGTATTTGCGCGCCGTCTCCTTCTTCAAGAAAAAGACCGAGATCGGCCATTTCAGGATCCTGGAGACCATCGGCAGCGGCGGCATGGCCACGGTCTACAAGGCCCAGGACCTGCACGACAAGAAGCGCATCGTGGCGCTCAAGGTTCTGAAAGAGGAGAACTTCCACGACGAGAACCAGAAGAAGCGCTTCAAGCACGAGTCGCTGATCACCGAGCAACTGGACCACCCCCATATCGTGCGCATCATCGAGCGCGGCGAGATGTCGGACTGCTGGTACATCGCCATGGAGCTGCTGAAGGGACAATCGCTGGCCATGCTCATCAAGGCAGGGGGGCGGTTGGAGGTCGCTGCGGCGCTGGATATCATGCTGCAGATCGTCGACGCCCTGCGGGCGATCCATGCCCAGAACATCGTGCACCGCGACCTGAAGCCGGAAAACGTCATGATCAGCGAAGCGCATGGGCGGCGTTATTTCGTCAAACTGCTTGATTTCGGCCTGGCCCTCACCCCGGCCCAATCGCGGCTGACCATGTCGGGAGTGGTCATGGGCACCATCCGCTACCTGCCGCCCGAACGGATCAGCGACGGCACTTCTTCCCCGGCCGGCGATATCTATTCGGCGGGAGTCATCCTGTATGAAATGCTGACCGGTTCCAAACCGTTCTGGTCGGAGGCCACCGGCGAGGTGATCCACCGCATCCTGAAGACCTACCCGCTGCCGCCGATGGAGATCAGCGGCGATGTCCCCGAGGAATTGAACGCCCTGATCATGGCCATGATCGACAAGGACCCGGATCGACGCCCCCTGCTGGCGGCGATCCAAGCCGAACTGCTGCGCCTGGCGGAATTGTATCCGCCGCGACCCTGAAACGAAGAACCTGATCACGCTTCATGTACACGCCGGCGATAACCGGATATAATAGGAATATTCTAGGAGGTTCGCCATGACTTGCAACGTCGGAAAAACGGACAGGATCGTCCGGGTGATCGTCGGAGCCGGAATCGCCGCCTTGGGCTTTTATTTCAAGAGCTGGTGGGGGCTGCTGGCCATCGTCCCGCTGCTGACGGCGGCGATTGGCTTTTGTCCCCTTTATGTGCCGCTGAAGATCTCGACGGTTAAGAAGAAAAAAACAGAATAGAAAAATATCAGAAGACAGACGACAGACGACAGAATCAAGAAAGGGAAAAGATCAGAGAATAATTATTTTCTGTCATCTGACTTCTGACCTCTGTCTTCTAGCCCTGAAGAGGAAACGATGGAAAATTCTATCTGGTTGAGCGGTATGGATGTCGCCATCACCGTCTGCGACCTCGACGGGATCATCGTCTACATGAACGACCAGGCAGCGCGGACTTTTTCTGCCGACGGCGGCAAAGCCCTGCTGGGGAAAAGCCTGTGGGAGTGCCATCCCGAGAGCGCTCGGGAAAAGATCCGTTGCCTGCTGGCCACCGGCGCCGGCAACAGCTACACCATCGAAAAAAAAGGTTTTCGCAAACTCATCCACCAGGAGGCCTGGCGCGAAAATGGTCAGCTGGCCGGCCTGGTGGAATTTTCATTCGTCGTCCAGGCGGCCATGCCCCATTTTATCCGCGGCTGAACCGCGCGGAGCCGACCTGGGGCGTTGCCGGCTATTTGTCGGCGATATTCTCCGCGAACCAGGCGAAAACAGTCTCCCACCAGAGGCGGGCGTTCTGCGGCTTTTGCACGAAATGGTTCTCGTCGGGAAAATAGAGCATTTTTGATTTCACGCCGCGGCGCTGCAGGGCAGTGAAGAGCATCAGCCCCTGCGACACCGGCACCCGGTAGTCCTTTTCGCTGTGCACGACCAGCATGGGCACCTTGAATTTGTCCACGAAGTTGGCCGGGTTCCATTTCTCGAAAAGATCGCTGCTCCAGGGCGTGCCGCCGTGCTCCCATTCCTCGAACCACAGCTCCTCGGTGGAATAGTACATGCTGCGCGAATCGAAAATGCCGTCGTGCGAAACCAGGCAGCGGAAGGGATACTTGAACTCATCGCTGTGCCCCGCGATCCAGTTGATCATGAAGCCGCCGTAGGAAGCGCCCGCGGCCACGATCTTGTCCTTGTCGATGAAGGGGAACGTTTCCACCAGGTACTGCTGGCCCTTGACCAGGTCGATGAAGGGCGCTCCGCCCCAGTCCCGGGAGACCGCATCGGTGAATGCCTGGCCGTAGCCGCTGCTGCCGTGGAAGTTGATGGCCGCGACCACGTAGCCGGGGGAAGCGAACAGGCTGTGGTTCCAGCGGTAATGGAAATCATCGGTCCAGCCGCCCTGGGGGCCGCCGTGGATGAGGAATACCAGCGGGTACTTTTTGTTGGCGTCGAAGAAAGGCGGCTTGAGCAGAAAGCCTTCGACCATGTCATCCTTGGCGCCCTTGAAGCGGAAAATCTCGACCCGGTTCATCTGCACGTCCTTGAAGACCTCGCGGTTGAAATGGGTCAACTGCGTCTGCCGCCGGCGCCCCAGGTCGAATTTGAAGATTTCTTGGGGCATGGCCACGTTCTGGAGCAGATAGATCAGGGCTTTGCCGTCCGGGGTCAGGCATAGCGAACCGGCGTTGACGGCGGGAACGACCGGATCGATCTTTTTCGTGGCGATCTGCAGTTTGAATATCGGCTCGTAGA
>JAPKZL010000009.1 GCA_026393795.1 Candidatus Aminicenantes bacterium
CAATCCTTCTAAATCCGTAGCAGAAAGGGTGACTTTTCGGAAACGATCGGAATTTGCGCCAACAAGCCCCAAGTTCAGATTTCCTGATGGATCGGAATGAACCGTTTCCACGCGCATAGGTTCATTGAAAAGTGAGCCTGAGAGAACGCATCCAACTCGAATAGAATCACATGATATCGGCATTTTTTCTCAGATCATCCCATGGAAGGATCCCATGAAAACTTCCTAATGAGATGCTTGTGGAAATTCCATTTTTTAGTGAGAAATTGATATCGGCCAGCGACGATTCCCCGGGAGATGTTGAGCTCCTTTGCAATTCTTATAAGTTCCGTATCAGTCTTGGCATGGATGATCCTGGAATCAAATTCCCCTGGGATCAAAAATTCTTTGGCAAAATCATTTGCAATTAGCTCTCGCGGATCATCCGTGCTGCCATCATTAATCAAAAGATCTTTTTTACTGTCGTGCAATACATGCCCCGCTTCATGAAAAAAGGAGAACCAGAACCGATCCTCCCCTTTGCCGCGCAGGCACAAAATAATCATGGCCTTGGTCGGGGTCAGCCATTTCGTGGCTCCATTCCAGGGCACTTTCGGCATTTCTTTGACCAATGCCAGCGCCACGCCGGCATCGGCGCATAAGCGCTGCATTTTGGGTTCAAACGCATCGGGTTCCTTGCAGGTCAGGGATCGGATCTCTCGCAAAGCCGTTTCGAATTTCGCTTTATCATAAGCTTGGCAGTTGATTCTTTGAGCCTTCAGCTCACCGATGCGGATCCAGGCCGAAGCGGAACCCGAATCGGTATTAAAGCATTGAGACCGGCGCGCCGCCACGGCAGGTCTTTCCCATATCTCTTTCCAGGCTTCCACACTGCTGACTCCGTAAAATGTCAGCACTTCGCGAAGTTGTAAAACAGAATCCTTTTGCCCTTGCACTACCTTGCGCTTGAGAAGTTCTTTGAGTGGAATCTTTTTCAGCCATTCCAATCCTTCAACCAATCTTTCTTTTTCTTCGATTCGCTCCAACTGCTCTCGATACTGGGATTCCAAGTTGTTCCAGAAGCGGGCGGGGACTCCGGTAACCAATTCCAGCCGGTTCGCGGTTTCATAAGTGATGGGCTGCACACCCTTATAAATACGATTTAAGGTTTGAACGGTCAGAGATGTTCGCAAGGCAAGCTCTTTTTGACCCATGCCGAGGGACTTGCTCACTTCCTGAAGGGAGACTCCCGGCGGCACGGCATAATCTGGTTCAAATCGCAACTGTTTTTTAATACTCATATAGGCCTCATTTAATGTGTATCCTCAATAGAGACAACCTCAATTTCTGTGACCAATCCCTTATCAATACTCCTATCCGCTGTTACCGGAAGAGGCTTGTTGACAGGTCTAAAAATCAAGCGCATGGGTTGCTCGAGATCGACAGAAAAATGCCACTTGTAATTGCCCGTCAATTCGTGGCAACGAGCCGGAGGCAAATGCGACATAATGGCGAGACAATCTGCAGCTTGCAATTCCATCAACCTCTGCTTTAGCTTGCCAGCCATCTTGTCCCCATATTTTCGCTTCATTTCGCGTTCCGAAGAACACTCCTTTCTCAGTTTATTCGTCTTAAACGTTAATAGCATTGTTTTTCCCAAATGTCAACAAATAATTAACATGTCGTGTTAATTTAAATAATTCCTTAGCTTTTGAAAAAGACCCCATACCTTGATGGATCACAATCACCCTATCATTCTGCCCAGAGGTCTCAAAATCGATCACTGAATTTTTCTTTTCCTTTGAAGCTGACCAATAATAAATAAGATTGAAAAAGTGCACTTCTCTCCGTTCTCTTTTGATAAAATATACTCTTTTAGGAAATTCGAATCAATACTGGTCAAAATCATAAAAAGTATTCAGCGGGCATAGCAATACAGGCAGCCGTGGCGACAGGTGCCGTAGCTGCCGATGTCGACGCTCTCCTGGCAGAGGCACAATTTCCTTTGGTTCGGGTCCTTGCGATAGGCCAGGTTCAGGCCGAAAAGTTCATTTAGCAATTTTTCGTCGATGCATTTGCCGGGATCAACGCCGGCTGCCGAAGCTTCTTCGGCGCAGCTCTGGATCTCCAGCTGGAACTCCCCGGCTACCGCGGCAAAATGCGCGAGCAACTGGGTCCGCTGTCCCGCGCTGCCGGCGGCATTTTCGCCGTCGATGCCGTATTTTTTCAGCCGCTGGAGCGCCTTGCGATAGGGATCGAAGAAACTGACGATGACGCGGAAGGCGAACGGCGCCAGCATCCCGGCCAGCTTCAGGAAATTTACCCGGTGAAAATCCCAGGCGGTCGCGGTGCTGAAGAGGACCGGGTCGTAGCGCCAGATGATCCGCTGGCGGCCGATGCGGGCCGCCAACGCTTCAAAAAAAGAACGCGCCGCTTCCAGCCCGGGGGTAGCGGGCTCCAGGGAGCGGGGGTAAGCGGTGAGCGTGATCAGGAAATAGTAGGGATACCCACGGCCGTCGATCTCATCCAGGTGCACCATGAGCGGCCGAACGTCGCGGCTCCAGAAGACGAGCGCAGCGACGGCGTCGCGGCGCAAATCGACTACCCTGCTTTGTTTCGGGCGGAAGGGATTGGCCACGACCGCCTCGCCGCGGCGCAGGCAATCCATGAACCACGGGCTGTGAAAAGCGGGGACATCGCCGCGCCTGGAAACGCTGACGATCATCGGACTTTCCATGGGACAACCCGCGCCGTCGGAAGCATCAGAGGCCGCGGCCTTTCAGCTCCAGCAGTTCGGCATTCTGGGGAAATTTGCCCAGAGCCGCGGCCAGGGTTTTCCTGGCTTTTTCCCCTTTTTTCCAGGCCTGGTATATCTTGATCTGCAGCAGAAAATTGTCCGCGCTGTCCTTCAGGAACAGTGCGCTCTGGGCGTAGATCTCGCCTTGCGGATAATTCTGCTTCTGCAGGTAAAGCAGGGCCAGCAAATGGTGATTCTCGGGCGAGAACGGGTTGACCTCCATGGCCTCCTCCGCCTTCTGCAGCGCGCCGCTGAAATCATTTTCCAGGAAAAGATTTCGCGCTTCGATGTAGAACGGATTGCCGTCGGCCTGGTCCCCGGACGATGAATTGAGCTGGAAGGGATTTTTAAGCAGCGGCTGCAGCGGCGCCGACTCCTCGCTCAAGGACGGCAGGGGAACGAAATTGCTGAAGGCCTGGGTCAGCAATTCCCGGTTCTCGCTGGCATTCAGGAAAACGGCAAACTGCTTCAGCAGCCGTTCGTCGTCCGGAAAAAGCTGGAGAGCGCGGTTCAATTCCTCGGCGGCCCTGGCGCCCTGGCCCATGGCCTGAAGCAGGCGGACCAGGTTGCCGAAAATTTCCGGATCCTTCTTCAGATACAGGGCGTAGCGCAGGCATTTCTCGGCGGTCGGGAAATCGTTCTTCTGCTGGTAGATGACGCCCAGGTTGTTGTTGGTGGCGACGGCATAGATGTTCTGGCGCTGAAGGCGGATGAACTGGTTCAGCGCCAAGTCGATCTGGTTGTTGGCGAAATTGACCAGGGCGGAAAGAAAGTCCCTTTTATCCCTAAGCGGCGAGTCGGCCGGCAAGCGGTTCAACCAGGATTCGCTGCCAACGAGATCGCCCTTCTCCAGGTAGCTCTTGGCCAGCTCGAAATTGAGAAAATCGGAGCGGGCGCCCTTTTCGCTGATCGACAGCAGCAGGTCCAGTTTTTTTCCGTTGCCGGCCAGCAGGAGGCTCTTGATGAATTTCTCGTAATCGGGCAGGGCCAAGTTCAATTGCGGGAAACGGATTTCCGTTTTTTCCCTGGCGATGACCTTGATCACCTCCCTGAGCAATTCTTCCTGGACGCGGTAAATGTCCTTCAAATCGCCCTTGAGCACGGGCAGATGATGCTGGGCCCCCGCCTTGAGGTCGATCAGAAAAACCTTGATCACGACCTGGGAAGCGCTTTTGCCGCTGTACAAGATTTCCCCCCAGAGCAGACGGTCGGCTTGGTTTTCCCTGGCCAGTTCCATGGCCGTGGCCTTGGTGATCTCGAAAGGGAAGCGGACCAGGTTGCGGTTCATGGCAAACTGGACCTCCTCGTGGTCGACCGCCGGCAGATCGTTCAACAAAAGGCCGGAGAGCAGGTAGAAGGAAACGGCTTTTCCCAGCCATTGGGTCGAGGCATGGTTCTGGGTGTCGACCTTGAAGGGCAGCACCATGATCTGGGCCGAAAGGCCGGCCGCCAGGAGCAGCCCGGCAAGCACGATGCTGTTTTTTTTCATGATCATGGCAGCGGCAACAGTTTGATGAGCTCGCGCAGGAATGGGGCGCCGTTGAGCGCGACATTCCCGCCCCCTTCCAGCCTGAACGCGAAAGCGTAACGGGGCTTTTCGGCTGGGACATAGCCGATGACCAGCGCATCAAGCCCGGTCCGGCTGTCGCCGGCCGCCCCGGTTTTAATGGCCAGATCGGCCTCGGCCGACCAGGCGCGGCGGCCGGTCCCGTTTTCATCGTTGACCACCGCGCGCATGGCCTTGCGCACGCGGGCGAAATTCATATCGTCGTTGAGCAGGCGCACTGGCCGTGCGTCGTGGCTGTAGAAGCCGAGATCGAGGATGCTCTTGGCATCGTCGATGATATAGGGCGAAAACCAGGTGCCGTTTTGGGAAAAAACGGACGCCAGCATGGCGGCATGAACCGTGGTGAGTGAAATTTTGCCAAGGCCGGTTGCCAGGTTGGCCAGCTCGGCAACGGAATCCGGCGCGAGCGTGAAGGCGCCGGTCCTGAATTCCAGGAACCAGTCGGCGAGCGTCCGGGAGTTGAAACGGAAGAGCTCGAGCAGGCTGGCCAGCAGTTCGGGCCCCACTTTCAAGCCCATGCGGGCAAAACTGATGTTGCAGGACAGGGCCAGCGCCGCGACATAGTCCTTGACCAGGCCGTGCGCACTCCAGTCATAAAACGCCTTGCCGGCCAGAACCGCCTGCCCGCGGCAGTCAATGGGAAACACGCCCTGGTCAGCCTGGCGCAAATAAGCCAGCAGGGTGACGATCTTGATGATCGACCCCGGTTCATAGGTTTCGGCAAACACGGCATTGGCGGCCCGGAAGGACTTGGGTTTTGAGTACGCCGCCAGGATGCCGTTCTCGGGCAGATCCAACACCAGCAGCGAGCCGTAAAAGCCGTCAAAAAGGCGTTCGAGTTTTCGCTGCAGCCCGGCGTCGATGGTCAGCCTGAAGAAGCGGATGCCCTGTTTTATCTGGGCGTCGAAAGCGGCGAAATCCAGGCCCGGCAGCAGCGAACGGGTCCTTCCCTGGCGGACGTCAAAATAGGCCAACGGCGCATCGCTGCGATCGAAAATGTAGTCGATCCGCCCCCGGCGCAAGCTGGCGTTGACCTCGCCCAGCAGCGTCAGCGCCTTGGCGTTGTTTTTCTTGTAGGCCGGGGAAATCCCGGCGACGGCCTTTTCCGATTCGCCGCCGTTGAAAAACGCGGCTTGCACCAGGGCGTGGTACCACATGATCTCGTCGCCGCCCCGGGGCCGCAGATAATCGGTGTAGATCTTCAGTTTCAGGTATTCGCCGCGGTCGATGAAATATTTTTGAAAACGGCCCGACGGCAGCGACGTCACGACCTGGTCCCGGTTGAGCTCGGCCAGCCGCCCCCGGGCGGCGTCCAGCCGTCCCTGCATCAGGTCGCACAGCGCCCGCAGCTCGCGGATGCTGCCGCGCAAAAAAAACGAGCCGGCCAGCGCGTCGATTTTTTTACCGGCCGCCGGCGCCTGATCGTTGAGCAGCAGGTCCTGGATCCCAGCGACGGCGATGCGCACGCGCAGGTAACGGGTGCCGCAAAAAACGGCGACGACCAGCAGTGCCAGCATGAGCAGCTTCAGGTGCTGCCGGCGCCGGCGCGCCTGCCGGTTCTTGAAGGAAAAGGCCACGTCCTTGTAATCGAGCACCATCAGCCTGCCGCTTCTCGATGCCGCGCAACCCGGGGCATGGTCGCACGCTACCTGTCTGCGCGCAGATAGGCGAAAAGCCTGTCCAGGCCGGCGCGGATGTCTTTCATGGAGGTGGCGTACGAGATGCGCAGGTGGTTGGGGGCGCCGAAGGCCGATCCCGGCACCAGGATGATGTTCAATTTCTCGAGGATGTCCATGGCCAGCTGGTTGTCATCGGCGAATTTCTTCTGGGTGATGTCGTGGGAAAAATCGGCGAAGAAATAAAAGGCGCCGTCGGGCATGGCATAGCCGATGCGGCCGATCCCGTCGACGCGGCCGGCAAAATAATCGCGGCGGCGGCGATACTCGGCCACCATCTCCTGCACCGCCCGAGCATCGCCGCTCAGCGCTTCCACCGCCGCCTTTTGCGAAATTGAGCAAGCGTTGGAGGTGGAGTGCTCCTGGATCTTGGTCATGGCCGCGGCCAAGGGTTCGGAAACGATGCTGTAGCCGATGCGCCAACCGGTCATGGCGAAGGTCTTGGACAGCGAGCTGACCACGGCGACCATCTCCCGCGCTTCCGGGAGCAGATTCATCGGCGACGGGTATGCCTGTTCGGTGTAGATGATCTTGCGGTAGCAATCGTCGATGACGACCAGGATGTTCTTGCGGTAAAAAAAATCGATCAACTGCCGCAGCTCTTCTCCGGCCATGATCTTGCCGGTGGGATTGGAGGGGGAATTGACGATCACCGCCTTGGTTCTGGCGCTGCAGCGGGAGATGTACGAAGCGGCGGTCAGTTCGAAAAGCCTTTCCGGCTGCAGGTGATCGGCATAAACCGTTTGGCCGCCGCAGAATTTCACCATTTCCGGGTAGGAGACCCAGTAGGGGCGCGGGATGATCACCTCGTCGCCGGGATTGATCACGGCCTGCAGCAGCAGGAACAAACTGTACTTGCTGCCGGGCGAAACCACGATCTGCTTTTCGCCGGGGGCGAATCCCTGCTCCCGCTCATAGACCAGCTGGATGGCTTTTTTCAGTTCAACGATCCCCGAGGTGGTCGTGTATTTGGTGAAGTTTTTCTTAATGGCGGCGATGCCGGCCTTCTTGATGTTTTCCGGGGTGGGAAAATCGGGTTCGCCGGCTCCGAAATCAAGGATGACCTTGCCCTGGGCCTGCAGCTGGTTCTTGATTTGCACCAGTTTCAGCGTCGGCGAACTGGTCATGGTTTGCACGCGCTCAGACAGTGTGATCATGGTTTCCTCCGCACAGTTGCTTTTCGATCATTTCGGCCATGACATGCAGGACAAACAGGTGCATCTCCTGGATCGTCGGCGTGTCGTCGGCATCGACCGCGATCACGATAGCGGCCGGGATCGCCCGCAACGCGTCGACCTGGCGCCCGGCCAGGGCGATGGTCAGCAGCCCCCTTTCCCTGGCCGCGGCCAGGGCCTGCAGGACGTTGGCCGACCGGCCGCTGGTGGTAATGCCCAGCGCCACATCGCCCTTGGCGGCGAAGGCCTCGACCTGGCGGGAAAAAACAACGCCGAACTCCTCATCGTTGGCGATGGAGGTCACGTTGGCCATGTCGGCGCTCAAAGCCAGGGCCGGCAGGGCCCGGCGCCGGAAATAGAATTTGTTGACCAGCTCGGCGGCGAAATGCGAGGACTGGGTCGCCGAACCGCCGTTGCCGAACACCAGCACCTTGTTGCCAAGGCGCAGTGCTTTTTCCATGCCGGCGATGGCTTCGGCCA
>JAPKZL010000010.1 GCA_026393795.1 Candidatus Aminicenantes bacterium
GATGCTGACGATCTCCAGCGAGCGGAGATTGTCCACCTCGATTAGCTGCACGCTCTCCTGCCGGTAATCGGGGAACTGGGCGGCAAAGCCGCCGGCGATCGCCTTGGCCGCCTCCAACTTGGATTTTTCATTGATCGGCGGCGGCTCCTTGTTGACGATCACCACGTTCATCGACGGCGAAAACTCGCCGCCCTGGCTGAGGCGGACGATGGAGACGGACAGGCTGCTGCTGTTAAGACTATCCGCCAGATTGGCCGGGAGCTGCGGGCCGTACTGTCGCATGATGGCATCGAAATTTTCCCGGTTCAACGTCAGCCAGCCCTCGGGAGCGCGGATGGCGAAGGCATTCGGGATGTCCCGGTAGGATCCCGGCTCAATCGACTGCCCCTTGGGATTGAGTAGCAGGTACAAGGCCAGGGCGAAAGGGAGCATCAGCAGCAGGTAGACCAGCCAGCTCAGCGAACGGCCGGCCGAATGGCTGGCCGTGGCCTCCGGGGAACGCGCCGCTTGCGGCGCCGCTCCGTTGAACATGCTGGCCTTGCGGGTCGGATCACTGGTTGTTGACCCAGGCTGGACGGATGCCACTGTTCCTGCCGGCTTTGCGGAATCCGCGCCTGAGCCGGACTGCCAGCGGGAGAAAATGATATGACAATTTTGACAGGAGAGCCAGCCGTCCGATTGCTCGTTCCCGCAGCTGGGACATTTCATCGCCTACCTCCAGGTGGATTGAGCACCTACCGGCCGATTTTATGGGAAATTTCACAGAATTGCAATAGTTGGCTCGTTCCCGGTTGCACAGGCAATGGACTGTCCTGAACTTTCATTGATCGATCTTGCCTCGATCTAATTCGGAAATAATTTATGGAATTGCCGTACAAATATCAAGCAACCCTCCGTCTGAAACTCACTTCGCGAGCACGTCTCCCCTGAGTTCTCCTGCTAGGAATCACAGATCGCCGACTTCGCTGATCAGACGGGTCCGCAACTCGCTACCGTTCTGGCCGTTGGTCATGATGACGATGCCGGAACCTTCGCTCCGCTTGAACCGCGCAATACAGGCGAAGCCGGTACGACTGGGGCCGGAGGAACCGTTACAATTCTAGTTCAAGACTAGGGGAAAACTCACGGCTGTACTGTCGATAATTCCCCAACAGGTACCGGAGGTTACGCCGTTAGGCGTGACCGAGATTGAAATGGTAAGGTTCACGCTGTGGCTGTGACCATTCACGGAAAAGTCGAAACCTGAATTGATATTCTCATTTAAAATAACCTCGGTTAAAGTGCTTCCGGTAACCGTTCCGGTTTCAGTCCACGATCCGGTCACTTCAAACCCGGACGACACTGTCGTATGGTTGAACGTAGTCGTAATCATCCAATCGCCGGCTACGCCTCCATCGGTGCATACCGTTAATTTTAAGTTCCCCAGCCAGGTCGCAGTTCCGTCGTAGCCGGGCACCGGCGTATTCCCGAACGCTTGTTGGTCAGAGATGCAAGTGACTGGGGTCGCCTCGGTTTTAGCGGCGGGATTGTCCACAACCATGGGGTCAGCATGCCGTTGCAACTCGTTTGTGAATCCGGCGATAGTTAATCCAGTTTGAGACATCATTTCTATGATGGCCTGGACTTCCTCCTCGCTTTCCTTCTTCGAGCTGCAGCCGGCAAGCACAAGCATCACCCCGGCCAGGGCCAACACCGTTTTTGTATATTTCATGATTCATCCTCCTTTTTTAACTTGGTTGATAAGAAAATTACTGTTTCGAGGATTTGAGACGCGGCGATTGAACATATTCTTTTGATGATGCTGTCACACATTTTTGGATTCTGCGGCCAAAAAAATTAATTGTCAACAGCCCGCAATGAGCATTATTTTTATTTGCCCAGCCATTTTTCTAATGCGTGCGCTGGGATACAATTCGATTGCGAAGCGGGAAAATGAAAGGGGGCGTTGCGCCCCCTATTCAATTGCGGAAATTTTAACTCTTGCCGTTTAATTTCCGTTCACTGCTTAACGCATGGAGGTCAATAGTTAAAGTTACATGGAGGGCAAAAAGGAGATGTTGATATTGTAGGTGGTGTGATTGAAAATGACCTCACCGGTCAGGCGCACGTTGGCCAGGTCAAAATAGATGATGTCGCTGACAAAAGATACGTCATAGTTGACGGCCAGCAGGCGCAGGGTCAGATTCACGTTGAACGTCTCCTGCAGCCAACCCTTGTCGACATGGGTGATGATCGTGCCGTCGCCCTGGACGATCTCCATGCTCATCGCCCGCGAGTCGAAGGGATCGAGGTTGACGGCGGCCAGGTGGATGGAGGTGTCGGCGTCAGCCGAGTAGTCGGTATGCCCCATGACTGAGCCCTGGATATGGATGCCGTTGTAATTCCCGCCCGGCGTCCAGTCGATCGGCCCGCCGAGCTGCCCCAGGGGGATATTGGCCACGGCGTCGGAGATGGCGTCCTCCTGGGCCAGGTGCATCATCCAGAGGATCGTCCTGCTGATGTATTCGACGTCGGCCTGGGTGATGTTAAACGTGTCATCGGCTTTTTTGCAGCTGCCCAGCAAAAAGCAGACAAAGAGAATGACGACTAACCTGGTTTTGATTACTTTTCCCATGTTCCTTTCCTCGCCTTTCTCGCTTCATTCTGTGCCCCCGCGAATTGTTTGTCAAGGCAAAATCAGAAAAATGTCTGCAATTCATCTCTGTTTTTTTCAAAAAAAAACTTACCATTGCCAATAAAAAACCGTTCTGCTAAAATTTTATCATGATCTGCAAGAAATGCGGCATGGCCAACGATAGTCCGGAGAGCTTCTGCAGGCGCTGCCGGGCCGAGCTGCTAATGCCGGCTGAAGGCAATGCCGAAAAGGTCAAACCGTCCAGCGACATCACGCTAATCTCAAGCCGCTCTATTTTCCCGGAAAATATAATCAAAGGTCGCTTCAAGGTAATCGACGTGCTGGGCCGGGGCGGGATGGGCGAAATCTTCCTGGCCGAAGACAACCAATCTCGAGGGAAAGTGGCCATCAAGAGCATACGCAGCGCCCTCATCCGCGACCGCGGCGCGCAAACGCGCTTCCGGAGCGAAGCCCGAACAGCCTTGCTGCTCAATCACCCCAACATCTGCACCATTTATGAAATCGCCAGGGAAAATGAGCGCGAATACATCGTCATGGAGTACGTGGACGGCGTGACCCTCGACCAGCTGCAAAAAATGAAGCAGCTTACCCAGACCCAAATCGTCGACATCGCCCTGCAGGTTGCTGAGGGCATGATCGCGGCGCAGGCGCAACATATCGTGCATCTGGACATCAAACCCGGCAACATCATGATCAACAAAAGCGGCCTGGTCAAAATCCTCGATTTCGGCCTGGCCGAATTACGCCCCCGCAAAACCGCGGATAGAAAAACCAGGCGGCACGAACCAGGCCTGAGCGAACCGGGCGTCGTCATGGGCAGCGTATCTTACATGTCCCCGGAGCAGGTTGAAGGTCAGGATCTCGACGGCGGCAGCGACATTTTTTCGTTCGGCGTGATACTGGTCGAATTGCTGACCGGGAAAAACCCGTTTTCCGACCGCAATCAAATCGTCACCCTGTACAACATCCAGTATAAGGAAATCAAGCTCAGCAAGGATATCCCGAAGGCTTTGCAAAAAATCGTCCGCAAAACCCTGCAAAAGGCGCGCGAGCGCCGTTACGGCAATTTCGAGGAAATCAAAACTGACCTGATCGCGGCCCGGGAATCAATGGCATAATCCGTTTTATGTTCCCAGTGTCTCCCTGATTTTCTGTGACAATTTTTCAATTTGAAAAGGCTTCTGGAGGAAGCCGTTGCAGCCGCGCTCCATGATATGTTGCGCTTCGCCATTCAGGCTGTAGCCGCTGGAAAGGAGAACCCTGACTTCGGGATTGATCGTGCGTAGACGATCAAATGTCTCGGAACCCGATATTCCCGGCATGACCATATCCAGTATGACGAGATCGATTGTATTTCTCTTTCCCTGGTAGGCAGCGATCGCTTCCTGCCCGTTGCCGGCGGTATGGACGGTGTATCCCAAGGCTTCCAGCATTTCCTTGCTCACCGTCAGACCTGTTTTTTCCTCCTCCACCAGCAAAACGGCCTCCGTGCCCCTGACGAATTATTTGGACGGCGGCTCGTCCTTGACCACGTCCTTCTCAGAGGCAGGCAAATAG
>JAPKZL010000011.1 GCA_026393795.1 Candidatus Aminicenantes bacterium
AGCTTCCGGAAATTTCTTGAGAAGGAAATTATCCCTCATATCGAGGAATGGGAAGAAGCGGGTATCGTGCCGCGCAGCGTCTGGAAAAAAATGGGAAAAGAGGGCTTTCTCTGCACGGGCGTACCTGAGCGGTACGGCGGCCCCGGCGCTGATTTCCTCTATGCGGTTATCATTATTGAAGAGTTGGCAAAGAGTAATTTCACCGGCCTGGGCGTCCGGCTGCACAGTGATGTTGTAACGCCGTATATTCTGGATTATGCCACGGAAGAGCAGAAACAAAAATATATCCCCGGATGCGTCGCCGGCGATATCATCACCGCCATCGGCATGACGGAGCCCAATACCGGCAGCGATCTGGCGGCGATCCGGACAACTGCCGTGAAAGACGGCAGCGAAATCGTCATAAACGGTCAAAAGACGTTTATCAGTAACGGAATCAACTGCGATCTGATTATCCTGGCCGCCAGAGATCCGGCTGAGACAACCCCCCACAGCGCCATTGATCTCTATCTGGTGGAAGCCGGTACACCGGGTTTTGAAAAAGGAAGGCGCATCAAAAAAGCCGGCTGGCATGCCCAGGATACGGCGGAACTTTTTTTCTCAGATTGCCGGATTCCTCAAGGGAATCGGCTTGGCGAAAAGGGAACAGGCTTTAAAAAATTGATGAATCATCTCCAGCCGGAGCGTCTGGTCGTTGCGATCGGCGCCGTCGCTGCCGCGGAATTCATGCTGGGGGAAACCATTTCATACGTTAAGAATCGTGAAGTTTTCGGGAAGCCCGTTGCCAGATACCAGCATACCAAATTTGAGATTGCGGAAATGGCTACAGAAATCAAACTGGGTCGGACCTACATCGATAAACTGATTATGGATCACATGGAAGGAGCGGATATCGTAACGGATGTTTCCATGGCAAAATACTGGACCACCGAAATGGCTTTTCGCGTGGCTGACCGGTGCATGCAGCTTTTTGGCGGCTACGGCTACTGTGAGGAATATCCCATCGCCCGCGCCTGGCGGGACATCCGGGTCAACCGCATCCTGGCGGGTACAAATGAAATCATGAAAATCGTCGTGGCCAGAAATCTGGGGTTATAATACAGGGGAACTCATTATTTTGTCCCTATACTTCTCCAACGAAGGGGCACTTTCTTGCCAAATATGTCTAAACAAATACCTGAAAACACTTGACTATGCGGTGTAAAAGGATTACTTACTCCGCAAAAGTTCCGTTGGTCATTCCTTTTTAAACCATTCTTCTAAAATGCACAAAGAGAACAGTGATGGTTCTTAAATTTCTTCTCTGATTCCACATAAGGGTTCCGTCTCCACCAGCTTTCCCGTCATTTATTTTGTTTTTAAAACAGCCCGGCATGAACACATCGTGATGGATCGAGAAAGCTTCACCAGCCATTCTATTTTAAGGAATGTAATGACAAAAAAATACTACGCCCACACAAAAGAAGGACGCCCGCCGGAGGAATGGCAGCCGATTGATGAACATCATCAAGCCCCTCGCGGCAGCGTATTTTGATACAACCCAATAGTAGTCAGATGTGAAAATATGCGAATAAGAAAAGCTTCATTATTACATGTTGTTTTAGATGTTGAG
>JAPKZL010000012.1 GCA_026393795.1 Candidatus Aminicenantes bacterium
AGTTACGACAACTTCGGTGACAACGAACGCCTGGTTTTTGATTAAGTTATGCCACATAAAATCAAGGAGAAATAAAATGATTCAAACCAAAAATTTGAAAAAAATCTACACCACCGAGGAGGTTGAGACCTCGGCGCTGAACCAGATCAACCTCTCGGTCAAGGAAGGCGAATTCGTGGCCGTGATGGGGCCTTCGGGCTGCGGCAAATCGACCCTGCTCAACATCCTCGGCCTGCTCGACAATCCCAGCGAAGGCGAGTACCACTTCGTCGGCCACGAGGTTTCCAAGTACTCGGAGCGGCAGCGCGCCCATTTGCGCAAGGCCAACATCGGCTTCGTTTTCCAGAGCTTCAACCTGATCGACGAGCTGACCGTCTTTGAAAACATCGAGCTGCCGCTGCTCTACCTGAAAGTCGGGAGCGGCGAGCGCAAGAAAAAGGTGCTCGAGGTCATGGAGCGCATGCAGCTGATCCCGCGCAAGAACCACTTTCCCCAGCAGCTGTCCGGCGGCCAGCAGCAGCGCGTGGCCGTGGCCCGCGCCCTGGTGGCGCGGCCGAAGCTGATCCTCGCCGACGAGCCCACCGGCAACCTCGATTCGGCCAACGGCGACGAAGTGATGAACCTCCTTTCGCAGCTGCACAGCGAAGGGACGACCATCGTCATGGTCACCCACTCCCCCGCCTACTCCGAATTCGCCCAGCGCGTGGTGCACCTGTTCGACGGCCATATCGTCACCGAGAATTTCAACCAGAAATTTCATGTTTGAGCCCGAAGCGGAGGCCGGATACCGCAGAGCGGAAACCGGCAGCTCAAAAAAAGAAGGAGAGCAATATGAGTCAACATATTTTAAAAAAACCAACCCTTGATCTCGGCGCCCTAGAGATCGACATCCAACACCGGCTGCAGCGGGGGAAGACCAGGATGCTGATCACCCATATTCTTCTTTTCATCGCGGTGGCCAGCACGTTCCTGATCGCTACCGCAGGAAAGTATTGAGGTAAACCATGATCAAGAACTATTTTAAAGCCGCCTTGCGCAACATGCGCCAGCATAAGGGGCTCTCGTTCATCACCATTTTCGGGTTCGCGGCCGGGCTCGCCTGCTGCCTGCTGCATCCTGATCACGCTCTATGCCATCGATCAGCTCAGTTTCGACCGCACCCACGCCAACGCCGAGCGCATCTACCGCGTCGGGATCATCGGCGCCTTGAATAACAAAGCCATGGAAGCTCCGGTATCGTGCGCTCCCCTAGCCGAGGCCATGAAACGGGAGATTCCGGAAGTGGAGGCCGTTGTCCGTTTTCTCGGCGGCAGCCGGGGCGCCCCGGTGGTGCGCTACAAAGACAAGGTCTTCAGCGAAGAACGCTTCTACTGGGCCGACCCCACTTTTTTCGACGTCTTTAGCGCGCCGTTCATCAAGGGCGATCCGCGCACGGCCCTCAGCCAGGCCAACTACGTGGTCTTGACCAGCTCCATGGCCAAAAAATACTTCGGCACCGAAGACCCTCTCGGCAAGACCATCAACACCGACAACCGCCGCGATCTCGTTGTAACCGGAGTGGTGCCGGATGTGCCGCGCCAGTCCCATTTCCACTACGATTTCGTGGGCTCGCTGGCCGTATTTGAAAACAGCCGCAGCACCTCTTGGATCGGCAACAACTTCTATACCTACTTGACGCTGCGTCCGGGCGCCTCGGTGCTGGACGTTGAAGATAAGCTCCAGGGACTCGTGCGCCGCAATGCCGGCCCGCAATTCGAGAAAATGTTCGGCGTCACCTGGGAGCAATTGCTCAAGAGCGGTGCCAAATATCGCTATTTCCTGCAGCCGCTCACCGCCATCCATTTGCATTCGCACCTCGAGTTTGAATTGGAAGCCAACGGCGATATTTCGACCGTGTACCTTTTTTCGTTGGTCGCTTTCGGAGTGTTCTTGTTGGCCTGCGTCAATTTCGTCAACCTGACCACCGCCCGCGCCGCCACCCGGGACCGCGAGATCGGCATCCGCAAGGCCATCGGCTCGGGCCGCGCCCAGTTGATCCGGCAATTTCTCTTCGAATCGTCGCTGACCAGTTTCCTGGCCATCCTCCTGGCCCTGATCCTGGCCGTCCTGCTGCGTCCGTTCTTCAACCAGCTGGCCGGCGCCAATTCGGAAATCGTGATTCAGGGAAATCCCTGGCTGCTGCCGATCCTGCTGGCATTGCTGGTCCTGAGCGGGCTGGTGGCCGGCGCCTACCCGGCCTTCTATCTCTCTTCGTTCCGCCCGGCGCTGGTATTGAAAGGACAGCCGGGCGGAGTCAAGGGCAAATCATGGCTGCGCAGCCTGCTGGTGGTTTTCCAGTTCACCATGTCGATCGTCCTGATCATCGGCACCCTGGTCATCAACCGCCAGCTGCACTACATGCAGAATAAAAAGCTGGGTTTCGACAAGGAACAGGTGCTGGTCGTCAAAAAGACCGACGACCTGGGCAAACAGGTCCAGGCCTTCAAGCAGGAACTGCTCGGCAATCCCGACATCACGGCCGTCAGCAATTCAGCGAACCTGATGGGCGACCCCGCCTTCGGCGATAATCTCTACAATGTGCCCGGGGGCAGCGGAGTGTCCCAGTATATCCTCTGGACGATGTTCGCCGATGAAAGCTTCATGAACACTTACGATATCAAGATGGCCGCCGGCCGTTTCTTTGAAAAGGACCGCCAGAGCGATCTGCAGGGCGTGGTCCTCAACGAGACCGCGGTGAAGGTCCTGGGCTTGACCGACCCGGTCGGCAAGGAATTGCTCCTGATGATCGGCAGGGAAAATAAACCAGCCAAGATCACCATCCTGGGCGTGATGAAGGATTTTCACTTCCAGTCCCTCCACGACGAGATCCGGCCGCTGGCCTTCCACTGCTTCGGCCCCGAAGGGTTCGGGAAGATGGTCTCCGTCCGCTTCCGCACCGCCAATATTCCGGCCCTGCTGCGCTCAATCGAGAGCACCTGGCGGCGTCTCGCCAAAGGGCAGGCTTTCGAATACGAATTCTTCGACGAACGATTTGCCGCGAACTACAATGCCGAACGGAATACGGCCCGGCTGCTCACGGCGTTCTCCATCCTGGCCATCGCCATCGCCTGCCTGGGGCTGCTCGGCCTGGCGACGTTCGCCACCCAGCAGCGCACCAAGGAGATCGGCATCCGCAAGGTCCTAGGAGCCTCGGTGCTCAACCTCAGCCGCCTGCTCTCCAATGAGTTCCTCAAGCTGGTGCTGCTGGCCAACCTCATCGCCTGGCCCCTGGCCTATTTTTTCATGAACCGTTGGCTGCGCAGTTTCGCTTACCGCGCCTCCCTGGGTTGGGAATTGTTCTTGTTCTCCGGTGTGCTGGCGCTATGCATCGCCCTGTTGACCGTGAGCTACCAATCGATCCGCGCCGCCCGCTCCAACCCGGTGAACAGCCTGCGAAATGAATAAAGGGGGCCGGTCTGCAAATGGCGCCTTTTAAGGTGTAACATGCTTAAAAATTTAGTCAAACAAACCCTGAGGGGATTGAGCCGGGACAAGTTCCATTCGTTGATCAACATCTTCGGCCTGGGACTGGGGATCGCCTGCTGCCTGATCGGCCTGTTGTTCGTCCAAAGCGAACTGCGTTATGACAAGCATCATACAAAGCACGGGCGCATTTTCCGCTACGGCGTGGAGATGACCATCGGCGGCGTGACCAGCATCCAGAGCAGCTGCAACCCGGGCGCCGGGCCGCTGCTGAAAGATTTCATCCCCGAAATCGAATCGCTTGTCCGCATCGGCTATCTGGGCGAAATACTGGTCAAGGACAAGGACCGCGCTTTCTCCGAGGAAAATTTGATTTGGGCGGATCCCGGCATTTTCAACATGTTCAGCCATCCTTTTGTGTATGGGAATCGGAAAAACGCTTTGAACCGGGACAACACCATGGTGCTGACCCAAACCCTGGCCCAGAAAATATTCGGCCATAAAAACTCGCTCGGCGAGGTATTGGAAATAGAAAACCAGGGCCAGTTCGAAATCACCGGAGTGGTGGCCGACCCACCCGACAACGACCAGCTGCAGTTTTCCGCCCTGCTCTCCTTTTCCACCCAGTTCAAGGGCCTCAACCAGACGGAGCTTTATCAGCCATCGAGGCTATCCGGGGACATGGGCTACGATCTGTATTTTCTATTCGCCCCGGGATTCACGGCAGCGGATTTTGATAAAAAAGCGAAACAATTCTACGACCGCTTCATGGCAGCCACGGACCACATCCATTACCGCTCGCTGGTGGAACCCCTGACCGCTGTTCACTTGCAATCCCGCATCGACAGTGTCCAGGCCGCTGCAAATTCCCGTTTTTTATTCTGGTTCTGCGGGATCGTGTTGTTGATCCTGTTTCTGGCTGGTGTCAATTATGTCAACCTGACCACCTCCAGGGCCGGCAAGCGCGCCAAGGAGATCGGCGTCAGAAAAGTCATCGGCTCGAGCCACGGACAGCTGTTGGTTAATCTGTTGGGAGAATCGCTGTTTTTCGTTTTTTTAGCCCTGCTGGCCGGGATCGTTTTGGCACACGGCATTCTGTCCCTGACCCCGCTGAACCAGGTGGTGGGGAAAAAACTGGCGGTGAACATTTTTTCAAACCCTTTTTTGCTGCTGGGTTTGCTGGCCATCTGGATCATCGTCAGCCTGCTGGCCGGCCTGTATCCGGCTTTTTATTTGGCGCGTATTTCCCCCATGAAAACACTGGCATCCAGATCGGGAGGCCAGCGCTCGGGACGCTTCATCCGCCAGGGCCTGCTGGTGGTGCAGTTCGTCATCGCCATCGGCGCCATTGCCCTGACCTTGCTGATGAACCGCCAGTTGAACTTCATTAAAAGCAAAGACCTCGGTTTTACCAAGGACCCCGTCATCCTGGTCAACGTCGGGGATGCTAATCTGCGCAAGCGCGGCGGCGCTTATAAAAATGAAGTCCTGCGCCTGCCCGGCGTCGCCGCGGCTTCCTTTTCCGATTCCGTGCCGGGGAGCGGCTTCACCGGCAATGCCTTCCAGTGGGAGAGCAACACGGGCGAGATGCAAATTTTCGCCTTCGGTACTTTGCAAGCCGACAAGGACTATTTCCAGACCCTGGGGATTCACATCGTTGCCGGACGCAATTTCTCACGGCCGGCAAACGCCCAGGACATGGAGAAAGGCACCATGGAGTTCATCGTCACCGAGAACCTGGTCAAAGCCCTGGGCTGGAAAGACGCCATCGGCAAGCGTAACCAAGTCGGGACCGTGGTCGGCGTGGTGCGCAACTTCCATTACAGCCCGCTGCACCGCGACGTCCGGCCGACATTTATCGTTCAACCGCGGGAGATACCGCAGTATCTCAACGTGCGCCTGCGCGGAGGACAAATCCGGGAAACGCTGGCAGCGCTGGGTTCGCAATGGAAGACCTTCGCCCCCGGCTATCCCTTCGCCTATTCCTTCCTTGATCAGCGGCTGGCCCGGTTCTATGAGCAGGACCAAAAACAGCAGAAACTGGCGGCCATCTTTTCCGCCCTCTGCCTGCTGATCTCCTGTTTGGGCCTGTTCGCCCTGGCCTCATTCCATATCGAGCAGCGCACCAAGGAGATCGGTATCCGCAAGACCCTCGGCGCTTCGGTTGCCAACCTGGCGCTGTTACTGACCGGCAAGTTCGTCTTCTGGGTATTGCTGGCCAATGCACTGGCCTGGCCATTGGCCTACTGGGCCATGAAACAATGGCTGCAGAACTTTGCCTATCGCACCACGATCAGGATCGATATTTTCCTGCTCTCAACAGCTTTTGCCTTGCTGCTGACCCTGTTGACTGTAGGTCTGCAGGCCGCCCGCGCCGCCCGGCAAAATCCGGTCGAGAGTTTACGATATGAATAAATGGAGTGAGCCATGTTTCAAAACTACCTGAAGGTCGCCTGGCGCAACATCGCCCGCCACAAAGGCTATTCCTTCATCAACATTTTCGGTCTGGCCGTGGGCATTGCCTGCTGCATCCTGATCATGGTCTGGGTGCAAAACGAACTCAGCTTTGACCGTTTCAACTCGAAAGCGGACAGGATCTACCGCCTGTACCATGAGCTGACGCTGAACAGCCAGACCCGGACGGCTCCGCTCACCAGCACGCCCATGGCTCCGGCTTTGCGCCAGTCTTTTCCCGAGGTCGAGAATGCGCTACGGGTATCCCCATTCGGAAACACCATAGTGAAATACGGGGAAAGAGAATTCCGAGAAGACCAGGTGGTTCTCGCCGACAGCTCGATCCTTGACGTCTTTTCGTTGCCGATGGTCCAGGGCGATCCGCACTCGGCACTGAGCGCCGCTTACTCCGCCGTCATTACCGAGAAAACAGCGCAGCGCTATTTCGGCGCAGAGAACCCTTTGGGCAAGCTCTTGAAATTCGGAGACGGCCACGAATACGCGGTCACCGGCGTGATGGCAAACATACCCGCCAATTCACACATCAACTTCGATATCCTTTGCTCATTCGCCTCCTGGATTGCCGAAAACAAGCCTGCGGCCGAATTCTGGGGCCAGATCAACGTTGTTACTTATATCCTTCTGGCTCCGGGAACGGATTTGAACCTATTCACGGCCAAGATGGAGCGCCTGGTCAATGAAAAATTAGGCAAGGACCTGAAAAAGGTCGGCGGCAGCCTGAAGTTTTACCTGCAGCCGCTAACCCGCATCCATCTCCATTCGAATTTCGATTTGGATTTTTCCAAAATCGGCGACATCAAAACCGTCTATCTTTTTTCCGGGGTCGCGCTGTTTATCCTGTTCATCGCCTGCATCAATTTTATCAACCTGGCCACCGCCCGCTATGCCAATCGCGCCATGGAAGTGGGTTTGAAGAAAACGCTGGGGGCGTCGAGGGGTTCTCTGATCAGGCAATTCCTGGGGGAGACATTTTTTGTCACCTTCCTGGCCGTGCTGTTCGCCTGCCTTTTGGCAGCGCTGGCCCTGCCCATCCTGCGCTCGGTCAGCGGCCAGGAATTTTCCCCCGCTATCTTCCTGCAGCCTTTGTACTTGCTGAGCTTCGCCCTGTTTGTCATAGTGGTCGGGGTGGTAGCCGGCAGCTATCCGGCGTTCTTCCTTTCATCGTTCGATCCGGCGCAGACGCTGAAAGGCAAACTGAAAGCCGGCGCCGCCAGCTCCCTGTTCCGCAGAATTCTGGTAGTCGGCCAGTTCGCCGTATCCATCGCCCTGGTCATCGGCACGCTCACCATCTTTGAACAACTGCGTTTCCTACGCAACAAGAACCTGGGATTCGACAAGGAGCAGGTGCTGGCGCTCACCCTGCCGCAAAACAAGACGATTTCGCCCGCTACGGTCCGGGACGAAATGGCCGCCGATCCGGGTGTCGTTTCTGCGGGCTTGTCTGCCGAATTGCCGGGCATGGGTCTCAGGATAACCAATTTCATTCCAGAAAGGCGTACTGAAAAAGAAGGGCTGCTCATGCAGTTCATGGAAATCGACGACCATTTCCTGCCCGCACTGGGCATCAAGATCGTCCGGGGCAGGAATTTTTCGCCCGGCATGAAAACAGACCCCGCGGATGCCGTGCTGATCAATGAGACCGCAGCAGCGCAGCTGGGCTGGGAAGACCCGATAGGAAAGAGCATCTCCCGATCGGCCCGCGGCGCAAATGGACAGCGGAATACGATTTCTAAAAAGATTGTCGGGGTCGTCAACGATTTTCATACCCTCTCCTTGCATCAAAAAATCGAGCCGCTGGCAATCGCCAACGCCCCGGAAAACTCAGCTTTTATTTCCCTGCGCCTCTCTACAAATCATATTCAGGAGACCATTTCCAGGCTGAAGGCAAAGTGGCAGCGGATTTTCCCCGGCCAGGCTTTTGATTCATTTTTCCTGGATGAATCCTTCGGCCGCATGTACCAGGCGGAAGAGCGATTCAACAAGATTTTCACCTCGTTCGCCGTGCTGGCCATCTTGATATCCTGCCTCGGACTGTTCGGGCTCGCCGCTCCGGATCATCTTTCTCCTCTCCAATGAATTCAGCAAATGGGTCCTGATCGCCAATATCATCGCCTGGCCGCTGGCCTATTATTTCATGAACCGCTGGCTGCAGACTTTTGCCTACCGCACCACGATCGGTATCGGCATTTTCTTCTTTTCGGGCCTGGCCGCCCTGATCATCGCCCTGCTCACCGTGGGTTACCAGTCGGTCAAAGCCGCCCGCGCCAACCCGGTGGACAGCCTGCGTTACGAATAACCAAGGAGGACTAAAATGAAAGAAATCACTTTGCAAATCACGGTTCTGGAA
>JAPKZL010000013.1 GCA_026393795.1 Candidatus Aminicenantes bacterium
TACCCGGAGGCCAACGGCCTGCATTGGATCCTGGCCAGCGAGATTTCGGAAAAGACCAAGACCCAGAAAATCGCCGAGAACAAAAAGCTGATGGACATGCTCGACTATACCTTCTTCAACCTGACCCACGAACTGGGCAACCCGGTCAATTCCATCAAAATGACCCTGGAAGTGCTGATCAACAATTTCAACCGCTACAACGAGGAGACCCGGCGCGAATACTTGGACAGTCTGCATGGCGAGGTCAGCCGCCTGGAAGATTTGCTGAAATCGATCAAGTCGCTCAACCTGTACGAACAGCTGACGATCAAGGACACCGACATCCGCGGGTTGCTGGAAAACCTGCTGCAGCTCCTGCAGCATGAAATCGAAGACAAGCGCATCGGCGTCAGCCTGACCTGTCCACCGTCCGCCCGGCACTGCCAGAGCGATCCCCGGGCCTTGCACCAGGTGCTGCTGCAAATCATCGGCAATGCCATCAACGCCCTGGCCGGACAAAAAGATCCGCGCATCGACATCCGGGTCGAAACATCCGGGCGGCATGTTCACATCTCCATCGCCGACAACGGCTGCGGCATCGCCGATGAAAAGAAAAATGAACTTTTCCTGCCCTTCTTCACCACCAAGCCGCGCGGCATCGGGCTGGGCCTGACCATCGCCAGGCGATTGCTAACCCATATGAACGGCACCATCGACATCACCAGCCAGCAGCACCGGGGCACGGGAGTGCTCATTTTGCTGCCGGGGCTTTCCGATCATGAAAGCTGAATTCGCCAGGCACGTCGTTCTGATCATCGATGATGACCGCCTGCTCTGTGAAATGACGCGCGAATTCCTGGCCAGCGACACGCTGGAGGTCCTGATCGCCCACAGCGGCCAGGAGGGCTTGCAGACCTGCGCCAGCCACCATGTCGACGTCGTGCTGCTCGACCAGAAGCTTCCCGACGGCGAAGGCAGCAGCCTGTGCCGACAGATCATCGCTCATTCGGAAACAGCCAAGATCATTTTCATCACGGCCTTTCCCAGTTTTAAAAATGCCCTGCAGGCCATCGAGAACGGGGCCTTCTCCTACCTGACCAAGCCGTTCGACCTAAAGGAGCTGAAGCTATCCATCGACAAGTGCCTGCGGGTGAACGAATTGGAAAAGGCCGAGGAGAGCATCCATTACCAGAACGACCGCAGCCAGGGCGGAGCGGCCCTGATCGGAAAAACCGGCAGCCTGGCGCCGATCATGGAACTCGTCCGCGCCGCGGCCGAAACCCCTGCGCCGGTCCTGATCACCGGCGAAACCGGCAGCGGCAAAAGCCTGGTGGCCCGGCTCATCCACCAGCAAAGCCGGCGCCGCGGCCCTTTCATGGCCATCAACTGCGCCGCTTTGCCGGAGAACCTGATCGAGAGCGAGCTCTTCGGCCACGAGAAAGGGGCATTCTCCGGGGCGCACGCGCTCAAGAAGGGCTTGCTGGAGATTGCCGAGAACGGGACCATCCTCCTCGACGAGATCGGCGAAATGAGCTCGCACCTGCAGGCCAAGCTGCTGGGCGTGCTGGACGAGATGCAGATCCGCCGCATCGGCGGGGTCGTTTTCCACCCTATCCATGTGCGCATCCTCGCCGCGACCAACATCGCGCTGGAAGAGCGGATCAAACGAAAGGAGTTCCGCCAAGACCTGTTCTACCGCCTCAACGTCATCCGCATCCACCTGCCGCCGCTGCGCGAGCGGGGCCAGGACATCCCGCACCTGGCCCGGGCTTTCCTGGCGGAGATCGCCCCGCACCGGAAATTGACCCTGGCCGCGGCCGAGCTGCAAAAGCTGGCAGCCTATTCCTGGCCGGGAAACGTGCGCGAGCTGCGCAACGTCATCGAGCGGGCCATCCTGCAAAGCACGAGCGAGGGCACACTCCAATTGGCGGCGCTGATTCCCGAACTCCCGGGAGCCGACGGGACAACCGCTGCCGCGAAAACCGAGGGCAACATCCTGCCCCTGGCCGAGATCGAACTCCAGCATATCGAAGCGACACTCGCCAGGCTGGATCGCAACTTGACCCGGACGGCCAAGGCCCTGGGCATCTCGCTCAATACGTTGAAAAAGAAGCTGACCGCCGGGAATAGCAGATAGCCTATCAGTTTCTGCCACTCTGTCACTAATTGACAGGCAATTTTTTTCAGTTCTAAAACCACCCGTTGCGCAAAACCTTTGCCATGCTGCTTTTTCTCCATCCCCCATCTTGGTATGGGACTTGCTTCACAAAAAACGTGAAACAAGCCAACGCCCAAACCCGGAACGTGTTAATCGTCGATGATGAAAAATTATTTCTCAAAAGCATCGCCGATGGCTTGAAAGCGTACGAAAAGAAATACAACTTCAAAATGCTGGCGGCGCAAAACGGCCAGGAAGCCCTCGATTGCTTCGGTGCCAACGAAATCGCCCTGCTGATCACCGACCTGCGCATGCCGGTTATGGACGGCATCGCCTTGCTTGCCCATGTGCACAACCGATATCCCAAGGTGCCGGTCATCGTCATGACCGCCTTCGGATCGCCGCAGATAGAAAAACAGGTCAAAAAGCTGGGAATTGTGCACTACTTGGAAAAACCCATCGGCTTCGACGAATTGCGCGACCACATCCTCCATGAACTGAGTCGCAAGAAAACAAGCCGCATCGAAGGCGTCACCCTGGCTTCCTTTCTGCAGCTCGTCTGGATGGAAAAAATGACCTGCACGCTTTCGGTGAAGAGCAATGAAAAAACGGGGACCCTGAGCATTTTGAGCGGCGATCTGAAAAACGCCCAGGCCGAAAGCCAAACCGGGCTCGCCGCCGCCCTGGAAATCCTCGACTGGGAAAACGTGGCCATCGAGCTGGATGAAAACTTTTCCCCCGACGGCGAAACAACACCATTCTCCATCGAAGAATTGCTGCTCGAAAGTTTCCGCCGCAAGGATGAGCGTAGCGTGGAGCCTTTGATCGAATACGAAACCCTGAACAGTACGGATCAAATAAATATATTTGAAAAGGAGGATCACATGAACGTTTCCAAACTCAACAAATCCATCGAGATCTTAAAAGAAAACCTCGGTGGTGCATTATTGGCGGCCGACATTTTCGGAACCGCCGACATGCAATCGGTGACCGGTTTCAATTCCAACCCCGCCGCCTGCGCCCTTTTCGGCCAGATCATCACCTCGACCAACCGGGCGCTGAAGGAGTCGGGATTCCCCATCCTGGGCAAATATTGCCTGTTCGACCTGGTCGATGCCAAAATGGTGGTCCTGATTCCCATGGGCGACTTCATCTGGGGCATGCTCATCGACGGAAAAAAGGCCCAGCTCGGGCTGTTGCTGAACATTGCGTTGCCCAAGGCGATCGCCGCGTTCGAGGATGCCATTACCAGCAACTGATTAACGAGTAGGAGAAAATAACATGGGCGAAAAATTATCAAAAATCTACAAAATCGTCGAGGATAAGGGGGGTAACTCGGCCCGGATCAAATTAGCTTCGGCCACCGGTCTTCCCAAAAAGGACGCCGAGGAAATGAAGGACAAACCCGAGATCATCGAGAAGTTCAAGACGATCGCCAGCGACATCCTGGGCTTCAGCATCGACGAATTCTTGCAGCAATAAAAAAGATTCCAGCAGCCGCCAGGGAACCGGCTGGTGCGACGTCAAGGCCAGCACCGGCTGCCGCTGCCTCATAAACCGCAACCGTCCATGCTGAACGAAGACGGCAAACTCCGCCACATTCTGATCTTCCGGGATAAAGGCAAGCCGGGAATGGGCGTGGCCGCCAAGTTACGTAAGCCTACCAGGAACGGAAATTTTCTCGCCGTGACGACAGCGGACATCGCTTCTCTAAGACAAACACTGGAAGAGCAGCCGATCAGCGCCGTGGTCATCGACATCGGCCGGGAGATCGGCGCCACCCTGGCAGCCTTGCGCGTTCTGAAGGGGTTTCCAGCTATCCCCCTCTTCATCTTCAACGGCTTCCTGCTGCCCCAGATCGAGGAAAAAGCCAAGGAATACGAGCAGGTTCATTATTTTGAAAATCACGACGCATTGAGCGATGGCATCTCCTTGATTCTGGCCGCAAGCGATGGAAACAATCGGGGCTCGAGTCACAGCATCTCGTTGCTGCAATTCATGCAATTGCTGAACCTCGAAAAATGGAGCGGCCGGATAATGGTCGCGGCCGGAACCAACCATGGCATTTTGCTTTTTCGCAGAGGCGGTCTGATCGACGCCGCCGCGGATGCACTTACCGGTCGAGCCGCGTGGGAACAAATGGCCACCTGGGAAAACATCAGCGTTGAAACTTACGCCGACATTCTTCCGGGCAAAACCCGCGGCGTAAGATTGTCACCCATGGCATCGCCCTTAAAAAAAACAAATACCTCGCAGTCGAGCAAGAGCGCGGGGCAAACCAGCGTGGGCAGCATTGAATCATTGCATCTCGTCCGCCAGGATCGGAAGCTCGTCCTGAACCTGAAAAAACTAAACCTGGGAGTCACGGAAATACGGGAAGCCCTATCGGCCAAACTGATGCTGACCGACATTTTTCTTTCCCATAACAGCCGGTCGTTGGCCGGTTGGAATTCGAGTCCGCTGGCCTGCTCTTCGTTCGCCGCCATAACCAAATCCTTGAAAAACGCCCTGCAGCTAAGCCGTTTCCCGGCTTTGGGGGCATACTACCTGCTGGACCTTGACGACGATCAGCTGGTCTTCATCGTGGTCCATGAGGAGCTGCAATGGGGATTCCTGCTCCAGGGAGTAAAAGACCGACTGGGGCTGCTGCTGAACATCGTCCTGCCCAAGGCGCTGAAAACCCTTGATGGCTCCATCGCCGTTGAATGCAGCCTCTAGGAGAAACGATGGGCAAACTATTACTGCGTATCTATCGGATCGTCGAAGACAAGGGCGGCCTCCAGGGTCGGTTGACGCTCGCTCTCAAGACCGGCATCTCACAGCAGCAGGCGGCGGTCATCCGCGACAAGGCCGAAATCGTCAAGCGCGTCAGGAAGACGGCCACGGAAATACTGGGGCAGGACATCGACGATTTTTTAAAATAGCCTTCCCGCCATGCCGCCTCGGCCGGGAGCGGTTGCGCGCTTGATCAAAATTTCAATCCCAGGGTCAGCGCCGGAGAAACGAGGAACTGGACCGGGCCCCTGAAAAAGCAAAACGCGCGGCATTCCAGGCCCACGGCCATTTCCCGGGAAAGCAGCCATTGCCAGCCGATCCCGGCGACGGCCAGGGGCGAAATAACGGGCGCGGGGGCGCTGATGATGATGCGGCTGCCCAGGTCGGATATATATTCTTCCCCCTTGGCCATGCGCATTTCGGCGCCGGCGCCAAGGGAAACGGAAAACTGCAGCCGCCGAGAAAGCCGCAGGTATTGGAACAGGCTGCATGCGGCCATCAGACTCTTTGGCGTGGCGGCCCTGATCGTCTCGCCATCGGCAGGATCGCGCAAGTCGACATTGGCCGAGGCGCCGTAAGCGACGTCGAAGCCGATGGCCGCAGACGGCGAAGAGAAGAACGTCAGGCCGATCCCCGCCGCCGGCGCCGTGAACGCCGGGTTGACGGGGAAATCGTTCTCCCCGGGCCGGTAGTCACTGGCGCTGCCGCAGGCGCTGAACAGGTTCAGCCCGCCGCGCAGGGTGAATTGCTTTTTTTTGGGAACGGTGATCGCCGCCAGGTCGCCGGCGATCAGCCATACAACGGCGAGGGCAACGACGCCTAGCCCGAGATTCTTTTTCATGGTTGCCATCGTTCTCCCCCTGCGCGTTACCATTGCTTGCGCTTGACATTGGTTACGGTAACCCTGCCGATGCACACCGTTTCGCTCATGCCATCCGAGGCGGCAAACTGCAGATCGTACACTCCCGCCTGCGCGTAGGTCGGCAGCCATGCAAAAACGCCGCTGTGCGCATCGATGCTGGCGCCGTCGGGGAGGTTCAGGCAGCGGTAGGTGATGGGATCGTTGTCGATGTCGGTGGCGCTTAAGGTGAACGTGAGCTGCTCTCCCTCCTCGACGCTGTGCTCGCTTATGGCCTGGAAGGTCGGGGCATGATCGTCCACGATCGGCTGGCTCATACTCAGGTTTTGAATGCCGATGTCCGCCTGCCCCATCTGGATGCGAAAAAA
>JAPKZL010000014.1 GCA_026393795.1 Candidatus Aminicenantes bacterium
TGAGCATCCTCATGGGACTGGTCAGCAACTATCCTTTGGCCCTGGCTTCGGGTATGGGCTTGAACGCGTTTTTGGCTTACGGCGTGATCATCGGCATGAAAGTGCCTTGGCCGACAGCCATGGGCATCATCTTTATTGAAGGAGCCATCATCACCCTCTTGGTTTTGACCAATGTCCGTAATCAGGTGATGAACGCGATTCCCTTGGATCTGAAACGGGGCATTGGCGTGGGCATCGGCCTGTTAATTACCGTGATCGGCCTGGAGAATGCCAAGTTGATTGTTTCCAGTCCGGCGACGCTTATCACTTTCGGCAAAATCGGTCCCGAAAGCCTGATTGCCTTGGCGGGAATTTTGCTCAGCGCCTGGTTAATGGCCAAAAAAATCAAGGGCTCTTTTTTGCTGGGCATCATTTGTTGTACGGTACTGGCAGTGCTGGCCGGCCTGGTTGCCCTACCCAAGGTGTGGGTGGCCGGGATAAGGCCCGAATATTTTAAAACCATATTCGCCCTAGATATCCCGGGTGCCCTGCGCCTGGGACTGCTGACCACAATTTTCGCTTTTTTGATCACTGACTTTTTTGATACCATGGGCACGGTCGTGGCGGTAGGTGAACAAGGTGGCTTTATGGACAAAGACGGACAAATCCCGCGTTTGAAAAATATTCTGCTGGTCGATTCGTTGGGGGCTGTCGGCGGCGGTTTGTTGGGTTGCAGTTCGGTGACAACTTACGTTGAAAGCGCCGCCGGAGTCGCCGAAGGCGGTCGCACCGGCCTGACTTCGGTGGTTACCGGAAGCCTTTTTCTGCTGGCGGTTTTTTTCACGCCTATCGTGGCCATCGTTCCCAGTTACGCTACGGCGCCGGCCCTGATCCTGGTCGGTTTTCTGCTGATATCCGGTGTGCGCTCCATCTGTTGGGATGATATCAGCACTGCGCTGCCCGTATTTTTAACCATCACCATGATCCCTTTCACCTTCAGTATCGCCAAGGGGATCGGGTACGGCCTCATCTCCTTCGTGATGCTGAAGCTGCTGACCGGGAAATGGAAGGAAATTCATCCGCTGCTGGCCTTGGTGGCCCTGCTTTTTGCCATTGATTTTTACATTTCCTGAGTTAATTGCCCGGCAGGTTATAAATAAAAAAAGACTTGACAATACATACAATTGAATATATATTTATATATGTGAGGTGCGAGGTGAGCCGTCCAAAAGTTATTTTCACCCTTGATCAGGATATCATCGATGAACTCAATACCGTTTCCGTTGAACTCAAGGAAAAGAAGAGCCATATCGTGGAAAAAGCCCTGATGCTCTATTTCGATATTCTGGACATCAAGATCGCCGATAAAAGGATGAACGACGTCAAGAAGGGTAAGTCCAAGCTGATCCCCGCCAAAGACGTTTACGAAGAACTCGGCTTGTGAGATACAGCGTTTTTTATGAAGAGCGAGCCGCAAAGGAACTAGCCAAGATAGACAGGCCCTACCAACTGCTGATTAAAAAGAAAATCGAGCAGCTGGCGACTGATTTCGAATCCATGTCCGGGAACCTGAAACCGCTAAAGGGAAAATATGATTATTTCCGGTTGCGGGTCGGCAGTTACCGCGTGATATTCCATAAGGACGCCAAGAAAATCATGATCACCATTGTCCGCATTGGCCATCGCCGGGAAGTTTACAAAGATTTATAAATTCCGGCAGTCAAGGTAAATCTTATTCATAACCGCTGCTTTTGCTTTACCCGCGCCCTAAAATATCTCTTTCTCGATCGCACCTCAGAATCGATCCTGGCGCGTCCTTTTCCAAATGCCTGGCTGTAGAAACCAATTCCTCAAAAAACCTATATTTTTACTATCTCAAAATCACTTTCAGTAAAGTGGTATTATTTGTCAAAACCACCTCACTTAAACCTCCATCATGTCACCCAAACTTCATGACGGACAAGGATGAATCTGCCATTTTCATCTTGGCGGAAATAGTAGGTGTTCCCACTGATGCCACTCTCAGATGTATTGAATGAGTATTCATCTGTTTTTGGATTGAAACTGATGGAACGAATCAATTCCATATTGATGGATAGTTGGTCCAGATACTTCTCTTGCATTTCGTAGGTTTTACCTTCAATCGCTTCCAGCAGGCTCCGCGCTTTTGAATATGAAATCTCGTTGTTTATTTGGATGTCGAGTATCCGGTCTTTGATAGGGAAACGTCTGCACACTTCGAATTGGTGATAGCGGTCATCGAGGATCGTGAACCAGCAATCTATTTTGTATTTTATCTTTTCTTTATCAAACAAGCCATGCAGCCATTTCCGGTTGAATATTTTGACGACCCGCTTAATGATGTAATCTCCAATGATTTCTGGTTCGAAGATGACCCTGGCTCCCCGATAAATCGGATAGTTAGGTTCTTCTTCTGGAGAGGCAATGATGATCTTTTTTATTCCCTGCGTCGAATAGTTTTTTGCGATTTCAAGGATGAATTTGATATCATTTTTTGAATAACATCCATTTGTCTTAGATATGATTTCAACATCTTGACCAGACACATTGATTGCAGCCAATATAGCAAATATAAAAGCCGGTGTTTTTTTCATCTTGAAAATAATTTTATCATGTACTCATGTTGTTTTAAATGGGGAACTATATTAACTAATAGGAAAATCAATTTCCCTAAAGGAATATAGGTGCTAGGTCCTGAAGTCAAATTTCGGGATAAATTTTTTTGTATTCCCGATCGAAGTCGCTTTTCCCGCAAAGCATCATGGCGCTGAGCGGCATGAGGGTTTTGACTTTTTCAGCCAGCTGGTGGGCCAAATGGCGGATATCCCATTGGGCGTGCTCGTCGTCGCGCAGGCGTACGAAATGATACATTTCCCGCAGATTCATCTTCATCAGGATGCAACGGCAATGGGAATTGGTCAGAATGTAGTCGGCAGCCGGACCGTATGCCGCTTTTATTTTTAAATAGGCGCTGTTGGTCAGGTCGATGATGCGCTTGAATTCCTTAGCCAGCCCAGCGTCGGTTACGCTTTTTGGCACGACATTGCCGAATTCCGGCCGGTAGTCGCCTACGATCAGCGTCGCCAGGCGGTGGCGTTTAAGCTGGGCGAAATTGGCGGCGCTGATCAGCGCTTGAAAGGAGATCTCGGCCATCTCAAATTCCCGCGGCGGCGCATCGAAAAACTGGATCTTGCCGAAAAAATCCCTGAACATGGCTTTTTTTTTCGTGAAGCTCGTCTGGCGCATAATCCCCATGGCCTGGGGGAACGAAATATTTTTAGTGCTGCTCATGAAAGAAGCCAGGACGAGGTCGTCGCTGTTTTCGCTGCAGGAAACGATCTCGGCTTCGCCGGGCGCGTTCAGGGGAGCGGCGAGGGGGATGTCCGGCCAATGTTTTTCAAGGGCCAGGTTCGCTTCCCGGTCAAACCGGGACGGCTCCGGGAACAGGATAATCGATGGGGCGATGGGCATGACCAGGGCGTGCATTTTTTTGGCGAGCTTGCGCACTTCGTTCCTGGCGCTGCAGTTGCAGCGGCGAAAAAGATGCTCCAGATTGCGGGCGTTGATCGTCATGCCCACCTGCCCCTGGGTGGCCAGGGAGAGGATATAGCGGGCATCTTCCTTGGCTTTGCCTTCCAGGAGTTTTCGCTCGGAGGAGCTTTCCCCGGCCCGGGCGTATTGTTTCTGCCAATGGGCGCACAGGGCGGAGAAAGCCTTGGCATAGAACTGGTTCTGCAGCAGAATGGTCCTTTGGAACAGTTTTTTCAACGCCGGCTCTTTGATCTCGTCGGGGAGAATGTAATCTCCGCTGAGGGTGACGTAGCGCTGCGATTTTTCGGTGTAGGAAACCAGGCGGAATCTTTCGATTTCCTCAAGGGCCAGGCGGGAAATTCCCATGATATCAAAATTAAAAACCGCATGTTCGGCCACCGAATGGTGCCCCATGGCGAATATGATCTTCTGGTTTGATTTTCTGGCTTTCTCGACGTCCTGGCAAGCCTTTTTCCTGAGCTGGTCGATAGGCAGGGGACTGCGGCTGATCCTGGCATAGGCGGCACTGAGGGTTTCCGGGGTCATGGTAGCGCGGCCGGCGCGGTTAAGGCGCTTCAGCATGGCGCTGTCTACGTTGAAACCGGCCAATTTAACCCGCAATGTCTCCTCCCGAACGGTTTAAAACAACATTGAATTCTTACTATAATTTCAAGTCGGCGATTCGCTTCAATACTTCCTGGGCGCTCTCATCGACCGATTGGTTGTTCCAGATATCGATGGCGGGGATCTGATCGGCCTGGACGATCTGGTCGTACAGCTTGTCCATCGGCCCGTAATGGACATGCTCGTGGTCGCGCAACCCGCTCTTGGGGATTCTCTTTTCCAGCTCTTTGCCATCGATGCGCACCCGGAATATCACGGCATACGAGCCGATCCAGAAGCGGTAGAGGGTTTCCAGCAGCCGGTTGTTTTCTTCCATTTGGTTGTTTGCTTTTTTCTCGCTCAGGAATTTTTTCCACTTCAGCCAGTGATCCAGCAGTGAGCAATCGCAGAGAAGGTAATCGGGCTGGTTCAGCGAGCGGATATTTTCTTCATTTATTTGATTGCTGATGAAAAAAAACTGGCTGATGAAGCCGGCCTTCTGATCGAAATCGAACGGGCTGCTCAAGCGGAGGTCGGGGACGTCCTCGACCCTGGATTTCAGCGAAAGTATTTTCCTGACTTCCGTCAATATCGATGTCTTGCCGCTGCCCGGGATTCCAGAAAAGGCGATCTTGTGCATTACTTGATTTTAGGCAAGATCGCGCTGAAAGTCAAATTTACTTTTTCGCTAAACTTTGTTATGATTCAGTTTATGAAATTCAAGAATGAAAAAACGGCCACTGAAAAAATCATCCCATGACCAACCACGAGATCGCCAGGATTTTTGACAAAACGGCTTTTTTCCTGTCGCTGCAGGATGAAAGTGACGCCAAAATCGCCGTTTATGCCCGGGCCGCCAAGAACATCAATGACTACCCGGCCGCCATCGAGGACATGCTTCTGGCCGGAGAAGATTTGATGAAAATCGAGGGCGTCGGCAAGATTCTGGCGCAGCAGCTGGAGGATCTGGTCATCATCGGCTCCCTGCACATCCTGGAAGACATGCTTAAAAAATTTCCCGGGAGCTTGTACGAGCTGGCGCAGATCAAGGGCATCGGCCCGAAAACCATCCTGAAAATTTTTTCCCATCACCAAATAAAATCCTTGGCCGAATTGAAATTATTTTTACGCAGCGGGGAAAGCTTGGCAATCGCCGCCCCGGCCATGAGCAAGATTCAGGAATTTTTCGAAAGATGAAAATCGTCCTGGCTTCGGCCTCGCCCCGGCGCCAAGAACTTCTGAAGCTGATCGGCTTGAACCCGGAAATTATCATCCCGAATGTCGATGAAATCATCCGCCCGGGCGAAACTCCGGCGCTTTTTCTGGAGCGGGTGGCCATTGCCAAGGGGATCGACGTCTATCGGAAGAAATTTTATTCTCACCTGCTGATCAGCGCCGACACGGTCGTGCTGCTGAACAATGCCCTGATCGGCAAACCGGTCGATCGCAGCGACGCTTTTAGGATGTTGCGGCAATTGTCCGGGCAGCGGCACGACGTGCTGACCGGAGTTTCGCTGATGCATCAGGGCGAAACCCGTTTTGAAATTTCCCGCACCGCCGTCTATTTCAAGGAACTTGCCGATAGCGAGATCGATTTCTATCTGGAGCGCGAGAGTTACTTGGATAAGGCCGGTGCCTATGCCATCCAGGGTCGGGCCGCCATTTTTGTCGAACGGATCGAAGGTTGCTATTTTAACGTCATGGGTTTTCCCTTGAACCTGTTCTACCGCATGGTGAAAGACAGGGGCTTGAATCTGTATGAGTGAAGCGAGCGGGCGGGGACTCGGCAAGGATGTGACGTTGGGGGCCACCGGCTTGCGGGTCCGGCGCATGGGCATGGGGGGGATCCCCATTCAGCGCCTGACTTTGGCGCAGTCGGACCGGCTTCTGGGAAATGCCGTCGGCGCCGGGATCAATTTTTTTGACACGGCGCGCATCTATACCGATAGTGAAAGCAAGATGGGACGGATCCTTTCCCGCCATCGCAGCCAGGTCGTCATCGCCAGCAAATCCTTCAGCCGCGACGCGGCAAAAATGTTGCAGGATATCGAAGCCAGCTTGAGGCATTTGCGGACCGATTATATCGATCTGTACCAATGTCACAATATCGCCAGTGAAGGCGATCTCGCCAAAGCCCTCGCCGACGACGGGGCGGTGGCCGGGCTGGTCAAGGCCAGGGAGCAGGGCAAGATCCGCCATATCGGCCTCTCCGGGCACAAACCGCGGATCGTCAAGCTGGCCCTGGCCCAGTTCCCCTTCGCGACCATCCAGATCCCTAGTAATTTCATTGAAACCGATGCCCTGGCCGACCTGGTCCCTCTGGCCAGGCAACGGCAGATCGGGGTGATCGCCATGAAGCCGATCGGCGGCGGCAACATCCGCGAGATCCAGCTGAACTTCCGCTTTATCTTCAACCAGGGCATTGACGTGGCTATCCCGGGCATGGATTCCGAAAAGCAGGTTGCCGAAAATGTGGCCGCCCTGGAAAACATTTCGCCGCCAAGCGTAGAGGAAACCGTCCGCCTGCAGAAGGAGAAGGACCGCCTGGGCGACCGCTTTTGCCGGCGTTGCGAATACTGCATGCCCTGTCCGCAAGGTTTGCCGATCGCGTTTTTGCATGTCTTGAAAAACTATTACTTTTTATACGATCTGCGCGATTGGGTCTGGGAGCGGATCGACGCGCTGGCCAAAACCTACAAGGACTGCGTGGCTTGCGGCGAATGCGTCGCCAAGTGCCCCTACCATCTGCCTAGCCCAGAGATCTTCCGCGCTACCTGGGAAAAAATGCTGGCCGACAAAGCGGCGGATGATCGGCAAACAAAAAAGATCTGAAACTTCCAGGCGGTGGACCGGCAGGTTTTTTCTTTACAGGGCCGTCCGGCTGTGCTACAGTCGCCGGGCGGAGGTCCCATGCCAAGGAATTCGCAAAAATTGCTCTGGAAACCAGGCACCATGCTATACCCTTTGCCCGTGGTGCTGGTCAGCTGCGGCGAGTACGGCGGGGCGCACAACATCATCACCATCGGCTGGACCGGTGTCGTTTGTTCCGACCCGGCCATGTGTTCGATTTCCATCCGTCCGGAACGCTTTTCATACCGCATCATCCGTGCCCGCGGTGAATTCGCCATCAACCTGACCACGGCCGCCCTGGCCAGGGCCGTTGACTGGTGCGGGGTAAAAAGCGGCCGCGAGTTCGACAAGTTCAAGGAGATGAAACTCACGCCCCTGCCGGCGAAATTCATCGGCGCCCCGCTCATCGGCGAATCGCCGGTGAACCTGGAATGCCGGGTGAAGGAAATCCGCGAACTGGGCAGCCACCATATGTTCGTCGCTGAAATTTTGGCGGTTCATGCCGATCCCGGTTATTTCAACCCCAGGAATGGATTTTTCGACCTGGCCGCGGCCGAGCCCCTGTGTTATTGCCATGGCCATTATTATCGGCTGGGGAGGCATATCGGCAAGTTCGGATTTTCAGTCGAACAAAAGAAAAAGCGTCGCCTGCCCCACAAAAAGCAAGCCCAATGATGACGCGGCGCATGCGGCGGGAGAATTCCGAATTTGAAAAAATAATGTTTTTTTTCTAGCATGGTCCCGGAGCCGTCATGAACCCTATGATTTTGGAGGTGCCCATGGATGCAAAAAAGAATTTGTTCCGCTTACTCGTTTGGCTGGCGTTGTTGTTGTCCATGCTCCCGGGCGCGGTCGCCGCGAAGAGCAAAGAAGGCAAGGCCGATAAACCGGCATACGTTTTCAAAGTGATCGGCTCGGTCAAGCGCACGCCGGTCAAAAACCAGTATCGAACCGGAACCTGCTGGTGCTTTTCCACCATTTCCTATTTAGAGTCGGAACTGCTGCGCCTGGGCAAGGAAGAACTGGACCTTTCGGAAATGGTCGTGGTAAGGAATACCTACCCCAGGAAGGCGGTCAATTACGTGCGCTTGCATGGCAACGCCAATCACAGCCAGGGCGGGCAGGGCCACGATGTGCTGGAATCGATCAAGTGTTCCGGCATTGTCCCGGAATCGGTTTATCCCGGGATGACGATCGACGAAAAACGGCACAATCACGGCGAGATGGTCGCGGTGCTGCAAGGGATCCTGGATGGAGTGCTAAAAAGGGACGGAACCCGCGTCACCCCGCGCTGGCTTGACGCGTATGAAGCCGTGCTGGACATCTACCTGGGCAAGGTTCCCCCGTCCTTCGAATACCACGGGGTAACTTACACTCCAAAAAGCTTTGCTGACGACTATCTGCAGCTCAAGTATGATGATTACATCGAATTGACCTCGTATGATATTTACCCGTACTACCAGAAATGCCGATTGGAAATTCCCGATAACTGGACCTATGACGCCAATTATTACAATCTCCCCATTGATGATCTGGAAAACATCGTCGATCAGGCCTTGAAAAACGGCCATTCGCTGGTTTGGGACGGCGATGTCAGCGAAAGGGATTTTTCCCGCGGCCGGAGTGATACCGAGCATGGCAGCGGCTACGCCATCGTTCCTGTAAAAGATTGGGAAGACCTGACCAAAGCGGAACGGAATGAAAAGGTCTTTGGACCGGTGCCCGAGAGGGAGATCACCCAGGAGATGAGGATAAAGACCTTCGATAATTTTTCGACCACCGACGACCACCTGATGCATATCGTGGGGCTGGCCCGGGAACAGAACGGAGGCAAGTTCTATCTGACCAAGAATTCGGGCGGGACCGACCAGCCCAACCAGGGTTACATCTATCTTTCCCGTTCCTTTTTCCGTTTGAAGACCACGGCCATCCTGATCAACAAGAATGCGCTGACGCCGGAAGTCAAGGAGAAATTGCACATCGATTGATCGCTTTTCCCTTCACCGTCTGTCGCTTCTTCCGGATTTATGCCGGCTTTACTTGCGGATGCGGCTGTACTATAATCAAAAAATGGACACACGGCAGCAGATCCAGGAAGAGAAACTGCAGAACATCATCAACCCACGCCAGGCGAACCGGGAATTCAAGATCACCATCCGTTTTCAGAAGCATTATTCCAAAAATTTTGAAAAAGCCCTGGCGCTGGCCAGGAAGAACAAGTATTTCCTCGAGGACGGCGAGGGGGATTTTTACAAGGCCTACGCCAGTTTTTTCCCCCCCGAGGTGGAGGATCTTTTTAATCTTTTTGAGCTTGTCAAGGAGCATGAGACCACCAAGATTTATTTAAACAACAAATCGATCCCATATATCCAGGATCTTTGGCTTTTTCTAATGTGGTTCTACCGCATAAAATAGGTTTCTGGAAAAATTATTCAATAAGAACTTGACTTTTTTACAATATTAAATTATAAAGTTATCTTGCTTAGGAGGTCTTCTATGAAAAAAATAGGGTCGATCCTGCTTGTACTATGCTTGACCAGTTTTATTTTAATTTCTTTTTCCGGCTGCGATCAATTGAAGATAAGCAATTTAAAAGCCAACAAGCACTTTAAAATGGCCAACCGCTTTTTCAACGAGGAAAAGTACAAGAAAGCAATTGTTGAATACGAGGCTGCCCTGGCGCTGAATCCCGATCTGAAAGCTGCTTTTTATTACCTTGGCAGCAGCTATGTGTCGGTTTACAAGCCCGGCGACGATTCCGAGAAGAACAAGGATATCGGCAACAAGGCGACTGAATATCTGCAGAAGGCTTTGGAATTGAATCCCGAAAACAAGGATATCATCCAGTCGCTGGGTGATATCAACGATAAAATGCGGAATTTCGAACTGGCTGAAAAATACTACCTGGAAATCCAGAAGTTCACCCCCAATGACCCCGTCTCCTACTACAACCTGGCCGGTTTTTACAGCAACAACGGCAGGTACGACAAGGCCATCGAGATGTATGAGAAACGGATCGCCCTAGATCCCTCCAATCCGGAAGGTTACCTTTATTTGGCCGGGTTCTTCCAGGACAAGCGCAAATGGGATGACGCCATAAAGAATCATGAAGTCCGCATTCAAAAAATCTCCGAAAACACCAGCATGGAAGAAAAGGAAAAGACGGAGCTTCTCGCCGATGCCTACTATCGCTTGGGCGTTGTCTGCTGGAACAAGAGCTATCAGACCCCGGCCGATGTCATGGGGCCGGTTGAACGCCTGCAAGTGGTCCAGAAGGGGTTTGATGCCTTGAATAAATCCACTGAATTGTCCCCCACTTTCCCCGATCCCTGGGCCTACATGAGCTTGCTCTACCGGCAAAAAACGATCGCCGAACCGTTGAAGAAGGCCGTTTATGACAAAGAAGCTGAAAAAATGGTGGCGAAATTCCAGGAACTGCGCAAGCGGAAATTGGCCACCGAACAATTTATGAAGGATCTCTCCAAAGAAAAGTAATCATTAAAACCCCCTGTTTTTCCAAAAAACAGGGGGTTTTTTTTACCCAATACCTTTCGACCTCGACTGGGCAAGGCAAGATTTGACAGATTTACCTAAAAAGGTTATATTTCCTGGCATGAAAATCAATACCAAGATTCGCTATGGCTTGCGCATGGTTATCGCCATCGCCCAGGCCAACAAGCTGGTGAATACGACCGAATTGGGAAACGGCATGCATGTCTCTCCCAAATATCTCAGGAAACTGGCCGGACCGTTGGAAAAAGCCGGTTTGATCAAAAGCACGCAAGGAATTTACGGGGGGTACGAACTAAGCAAGAACCCCGTGGATATCAATATCCGCATGATTTTGGACGCTTATGGCGAGCAATTGTCATGGACCGACTGCGTACTGGGGAAAAAATGCGATTTGAGGGATTCCTGCCAGGCCAAGCAAGTGTGGGAAATGCTGGAAAAAACATTGCAAATGCATTTTTTGCCGATAACCATACGCGATATTTTGGACAATAAGATGGCCCGGCTCTGATTTTTTGGCCTGGGCCGGGCCCCGCCGACAGGGGTCGGCCGGTTGACAAAAGGCCGAAAATATAGTAGTATCGATACAAGAATAATGAACAAATATGGTGCGGTTTTTTTAAGCGGATTTTTTTTGCTATTTGGCACTATTTTTTGTCAGGAAGATTTCTTAAAGATCGAGTGCGCGGTCTCCCCCCGTTCCATCAGGCAGGGAAACGAGGGCGTACTCAAAATAAAAATTGTCGTCCGCAACGGGGTCAGAATATCATCCAACCCCGAATTCTTGATCAAACTGGATGAAAACGAGAATCTTTCTTTTTCAAAAATTTTTTTTGCCGGGTCCGAATTGAATTTGCCCATCACCCAGGAAAAAGAAGGGATTTTTTTGGATCCGCAAAAGGAAATCGAGGTGCCTTTCAAGTTGAGCGAATCGGCGCTGCTGGGGAACCTGTCGGTTAGCGGCGAAATCGTTTTTACCATTTTTTTCCAGGACAACTGGTCGGTCAAAACCACACAAAAATTTGCCGCGAATTTTATTTCCCGTAAAAATTACAAGATCAAAAAAAAATGAAGTCGGCCTATAACAAGTTTTGCTCCTGGTACCAGCGGACGGTCTCGCGCAGGGCGGAATCGGTCGGGCGCAGGGGTTGAAAATGAAGCCGATCGCTGCTTTTTTCCGCGGAGCATGTCCAGACCGGGAAGCGTATTTCACGGAATTTGTCGCGATTGAAAATGGTTTTTCTTTTAGAAATGCGAATGCGCAGCTCGGAAAGCTCGGCCAGGAACCAGGCCAGTGTTTCGGGGACCATGACCTTGCGAATTCCTCCCCCCATCGACCGGTGGGCGGCAAGCATGAAATCGTCCCATGGAATGGGCTCGACATTGGTGATGTAGAACGTTTCGTTTTGGCCGGGGCTGTTGGCGGCGGCAAGCATGCCTTTCACTAAATCGGTAACGTATATGACCGAATACATGCGTTGCTCGCGGCCGAGCTCGGGCAGAATCCCCTTTTTGAGAACGCGAAAAATGGTGAGCATGTCCATGTCGCCCGGGCCGAAAATGATCGGCGCCCGGATGATGATATATGGGGCCGGGCTGTACGCTTGGATTATTTTTTCCTGGGCCAATTTGCTTTTCCCGTACAACGAAACCGGGTTGTCCGGCATCCCCTCTTTTAAACAGGGGATTTGCCGGTTGGGGCCGGCGGCGGCCAATGAGGAAAGCAGAACCACTTTGCGCAGTTTTTTCAATGGCCGTAACTTGTCAAGAAGCGCCATTGTGCCCTGGTGATTGCAATGGACAAACTCCCGCGGGGAAATCACCTTGGTTAAGGCGGCCAGATGGAAAACCATTTCGATATCCGCCGGGAAGGCCTCGGCCGTGAACAGGTCGCCGGCAATGGCGGTGACGCGATCGTGGAAGTCGAATTGTTCCAGTTTCTTCAGGTCTCTCACCAGGGCATACACGGTGTTTCCTTTATCCTTGAGCAACTCCCTGATCAGGTGGTTGCCGACGAATCCCGTGCCTCCGGTTACGAGTATGTTCATGCGGCAATTCTATATAATCCGTTTTAAATTTGCAAACGAGGAGTAAAACATGGACGTGTTTAAAAAATGTTTTGAGTTCACCCGGGCCGATGAAGCGAAGCAGACCGGTTTGTACCCCTATTTTACCGAAATCGAAAAAGTTGAAGGCAATCATGTCTGGGTAAAGGGCAAAAAGATCCTGATGGTCGGTTCCAACAACTATCTGGGGCTTTTTGACGATCCCCGGATCAAGGAAAGCGCGATCGCGGCGGTGAGGCAATACGGCACCTCGACTTGCGGATCCCGTTTTTTAAACGGCACCTACTCGCTCCATGTGGAACTCGAAAAAAAATTGGCCCACTTCATGGGCAAGGAAGAGGCTTTGACCTTTTCCACCGGCATGCAAACCAACCTGGGGGCGATTTCGGCGTTGGGCAGCCGGGACGATGTGATCATCCTTGATCGCATGGTCCATGCCTCGATCATGGACGCGGTCCGTCTCTCTTACGCTCATATTGCCAAATTTAAGCATAATGACATGAAGGATTTGGAGGAAAAACTGGCCCACCAGCCTGAAGACAAGGGGAAGCTGATCGTCGTCGACGGTGTATTCAGCATGGAAGGAGATCTTTCCAATCTGCCCAAGATCGTCAAGCTGGCCAAGAAATACAATGCCCGGCTGATGGTCGATGATGCCCACGGAGTCGGAGTGATGGGTGAAAAGGGCCGGGGGACGGCCGAGCACTTCGGTCTTATCGATGAGGTGGACCTAGTGATGACCACCTTCTCCAAGTCATTTGCCTCATTGGGCGGGTTTGTGGCCGGGGATAGCAAGATTATCCAGTATATCAAGCATCATGCCCGGGCTTTGATGTTTTCCGCCTCCATCACCCCGGCCGCTTTAGGAGCCGCTCATAAGGCTTTGGAAATCATCCAGACCGAACCCGGGCGCCGCAAGCGGCTATGGGAAATAACCCGGATCATGAACAAGGAACTAACGGCCATGGGCTACCATACCGGCAACACCGAAACTCCCATAATTCCGGTTTTCATCCACGATTTGGAAAAAACCTTCATGTTGTGGAAGTTTTTACGGGACTACGGCATTTTCACCAATCCGGTCATCGCCCCGGCCGTGCCGCCCGAGGACTCGCTGATCCGAACCTCGTTCACCGCCACCCATACTGATAACGACCTGAATTTCATCCTAGAAGGCTTCAAGCGGGGCGGAAAGGCCCTCGGGTTGATTTAAATCGGCCTGGCTGACGCCAAGTCATCGCCATTCCGGCCAGTGGATATCAGCGCGGTTGTCGTCAGTTTTAATTCGGATAAATTTCTGCAGCAGAACCTGTCTTCTCTTTTCAGGCAGACTGTCGCCTTCAAGCAGGTGATCGTTGTCGACAACAATTCCAGCGACGGTTCGGCCGGCATCATCGGAACGTTTCCCGGCGCGCAGAAACTGGTTCCCGCCGCCAACATCGGCTACGCCGCCGCCGCCAACCTGGGGATCGCCGGCGCCGATGCCGAGCTGGTGCTGGTGGCCAATGCCGACGTCTATCTGGCCGATGATTTCAACCAGCAGGTGCTGCGATTTTTTGCCGAGCATCCGCAAGCGTCCATGCTCGCGCCCTTGCTTCTGCGTTTTGACCGCCAGACGATCGATTCGGCCGGGCAAACCTTTTCTCCGGCCTTGCATCCGCGGGAGATCGGTTTTGGCCGGAAATTGGCCAGCGTTCGTTTGGGCGCGGGGGAAGTGTTCTCGGTCTGCGGAGCGGCGACCGTGTTCTCGAGAAAAGACCTGGAAAAGCTGAAAATCGGCGCTGAATATTACGATGAAGACTTCTTCATGTTCTGGGAGGATTTTGATATTGGCTGGCGGGCCCAGCTCTTGGGTTTGAAGGTTTTTTTCACCCCCCAGGCCGTGGCCTACCATTTCCGCAGCGGCACGTTGAAGAAAACCTGGCTGTCGCGCTTCTCCCTGGCCATGGCGCGGCCGGCGGAACTGCGCTATCATCTGCTCAAAAACCGCTATCTGACTTTGATCAAAAATTTCCGCTTTTCCCGCTTTTGGTGGACCCTGCCGTTCATCCTGGGCAAAGACCTGCTGTGGACATGCGCCTTGACAATCCGGGCACCGAAAATTATAATCGCCATGGCCGGTTCCGGGAATATTTTCAAGCGCGCCTGGAAAAAAAGGAGACAGATACAAGGGACATGAATGAAGTCGTCTTGGTACTGACATTCATCTTGTCGTTTCTCTTGACCCTCTACGGAACCCCTTTGGCCCAGCGTGTCGCTTTCCGCTACCAGCTCATGGATCAGCCTGACGGGAAATTGAAAAAACAATCCCAGCCCGTGCCCTATATGGGCGGCGTCATCGTTTATTTCGCTTTCATCTTCCCCATCAGCCTGCTTTTCAATTTCAACCAGCAATTGCTGGGTATTCTTTTTGCCAGTTCCATCTTGCTGCTGGTGGGCTTGTTCGATGATTTTAAGGCGCTGACCCCGGGGATCAAGCTTTTGTTTCAGATCATGGCCACCTACATCCTGCTCAAAAGCGGCATCACCATCGACCTGATTTTTTTCCCCCCCTGGCTCGATGTCCTCCTTTCGTTTGTTTGGATCCTGACCACCATCAATGCCTTCAACATTATCGACATCATGGACGGCCTGGCTTCAGCGGTCGGCGCGCTGATGTCGCTGACGATTTTCATTATCTCCTTTTACAATGGCGATTTTCTGGTTTCGATACTGGCTCTCAGCCTCTCCGCGTCTCTGGCGGCCTTTCTCAAGTTCAACTGGGAGCCGGCGCGGATCTATCTGGGGGATGCCGGCAGCATGATCCTGGGATTGATCATCGGTTCACTGACCATGATGGCCAGCTATACCCGCTTCAACCGGCTGGCGTTTTTATCGAGCCTGTTTCTCATGGGCATTCCCCTTTTTGATCTGGTTTATGTCAGCATGTTGCGCATCCTGAAGGGGAAAACTCCATTCCGGGGCAGCCCCGACCACTTTGCCTTGCGTTTGCGCCGCAAAAAAAATTGGTCTTCGCGAAAGACCGTCAGCGCCATTATCTTGTTGCAGGTGCTGCTTTCCGGAGCGGTGGTCCTCAATTTTTTCTCGACGCCCAGAATCACCCTGCTGTGCAGCGTTGTCCTCGTTTGTTTTTTCCTTTTTCTGGGCGTGATCCTGGCCGGCGTGAAAATGGAATGACCATCATCATCGGGGCCGGGATCTCCGGCCTGAGCGCGGGCCACATCCTGAAGAACGAGTGCCTGATCCTCGAGCAAAACGCCCGCCCGGGCGGGCTGTCCGGCAAGTATCGGGTCAACGGCTTGGCCTTCGACCATGGGGGGCATTACTTCCACTTTCAAAACAAGACGGCGGTTAAGGAATATGTGGAAAAATTCCATGCCTTCAAGGCATATCAACGCAACAGCAAGGTTTTTCTGCTGCAGCGCTTTATCCCCTTTTCGCTGCAATACCATCTCGCCTATCTGCCGGCGTGCTGGCGCGCGATTATTCTGCAGGAAATCCTTCGCGCCGGTGCAACGCAGGCCGCAAACTTGCGTGAGTTCCTCCTGGCCAATTTCGGCCGGCATTTGCTCGATCTGTTTTTTGAACCGTTCCTGGGAAAATTCTATGGCCGGCCGCTGGACGAACTTTTGGCCAATATGGATAAAGGCAGCATCCCAATTCCGAGCAAGGATGAAGTGCGGCGAGGGGCAGTTGAAAAAAAATGCTTTGCAGAAGGCTTCAACCCGATTTTTTTCTATCCCCGGCACGCTGCGCAGGAATTCATTGAAAGTTACAGCCAACCCGTCCGGCAGCGCATCCGCCTTAATGAACGGATAACGCGGGTCGACCGCCAGCGAAAAAAGGTATACACCGACAAGGGAAGCTATGCCTATGACAACTTGATCAATACGATGCCTTTAAAAGAGTTTTTGTCCATCCTTGAGCCGAAAGCGCCTTTCGCCTGGCAGCGGCTCGATCACCTGTCCACGCTGGTGGTCAATGCGGTGCTGGCCCGCCGCCGGCGCCATTTTCACTGGCTCTATCTCCCCGAGGCCGCGACGCCGTTTTACCGGGTCGGATACTACCCCGAGGGCGGAAATACGACCGCCGTGTATTTGGAAAAAACCGTCCGGGCGAGCGATCGCCTTGACCGTCAACAAGTACTCCGGGATATGGCGTTGGCACTTGCGCAAACGGGAATGATCGCCTGTCCGGACGAGATCCTGTTTCACGATTTGAAAAAAATACCGGTTTCTTATGTTGTGTTTGACCGCGAGTGGCCGCGCTTGGTACCGCCGGCCCTTGAATTTTTACGGCGGCAGCGGATTTTTTCTATTGGCCGTTACGGCAGCTGGAATTACTCCTCGATGGCCGATGACATCCAGAACGCCCGGGACACGGCTTCCCTGATCAACGGCTGATGGGATATTCCCGCGCCGTCGTCGTCCATCTGATTACCAAGCTGGAACTGGGCGGCGCGCAGATCAACACGGTGTACACGGCCGAGCATCTCGATCCGCTCCGTTTCGATACCTATCTGCTCAGCGGCCCGGGCGGTTCGATGAAGGCGCGGCTGGCCGGGGCGGAACGGATGGTCTTCATCCCGGCCTTGGCCAGGGAGATCCGGCCGGGCAAGGATTTGCTGGCCCTGGTTTCGCTGATCCGCCTCTTGAAACGCATCCAGCCGCAGATTGTTCACACCCATTCCTCCAAGGCCGGCATCCTGGGCCGTTTGGCGGCTTTCGCGGCCCGGGTGCCGATCGTCATCCATTCGGTGCACGGTTTTTCCTTTTCCCCGTTTCAGCCTTTCTTGAAAAGAAATTTCTACCTTTTATTTGAAAAAATCTGCCGTCCCCTGACCACGCATTTTGTTTTTGTCGCCGCCGGCGACATCGAATCGGCCCGTGCACACAAGCTGCTTGGCAAAAATTATTCAGTGATCCGCAGCGGTTTCCCGCTGCAAAAATTCCGCGCTCATGGTTCCGACACAACCGCTTTAAAACGCGCGTTTCAATTGGACGAAGGCTCTTTCGTCTGCGGCATCATCGCCCCTTTCAAGCCACAAAAAGGGCTGCAGCATCTTCTGGATATTGCGGCTCGTGTCATCAGCCAAAATTCGGCCGTGCAATTTTTTATCGCCGGCGACGGCGAGCAGCGCCCGGAACTGGAGCGCGAGCTGCAACGGCGCGGCCTGGCACGGAATTTTCGCCTGCCCGGGTTTTTAGCGGACACGGAGAATGTGATCGATTGCTTCGATATCGGGATATCGACCGCGCTCTGGGAAGGCCTTCCGCAAAGTTTGGTCCAGCTCCGCATGAAGAAAAAGGCCGTTGTCGCCAGCGATATCCCCGGGAATCGCGAGATCATCCGCGACGGTCTGAATGGCTACCTGTTTCCGGTTACCGACCATGAACGTTTCGCCGCCTCTATACTGAAGCTGGCTGCCGATCCGATTCTGCGCGACCGCCTGGGGGGTTATGACGGAGAGGATTTCGGTGAATGGGACGCGGCAGTCATGGTCAGTCGCCAGGAAGAGCTGTACCAGAGCCTGCTGATGCATTCAGGTTTTAAGTGGAGCTGAGATCGGTTGAAAAAATGCTGGAAAACAAAAAGCGGTGCTGCTTGCAAAAAAAATCCGCGTGCTTTAAAATTAAACAAGGCGAATTGACCAGGGGGGTACTTTTGTGAACAATGAAGAACAGCATGCCGGTTTGGCGGCCCGTATCGATGAATTGACGGCGCGGCTGAGAGCACCGGGATACAATTATTTCACTTTGCTGGGATTGACCTTGGCGGCGACCCAAAAGGAAATCGCGGCGGCTTATCACCAACTGGCCGACGAATTGTCAGACAAGCGGCTGGCCGCTTTGGGGGACAGCGAAACCGCCAAGCGGGGCCGGGTGCTGGCCCAGCAGCTGCAGCGTGCTTTCCTGGTCCTCAGCGACTTCGGCCAGCGGGGAGAATATGAAAAACGCGGCTACAAGGAATTCATTCCTCCCGATGCCAAGGAAGATACCGTTGAATTTGCCAAATCCCTCTATCGCAAGGCATTGACCCTGTTCCACCAGAAAAATTACCAGAAAGCCATAGCGGTAATTGAGGACGCGATCCGCAACAACCCCGCCAAAGCCGATTACTATTTATTGCTGGGGTTGTGCCAAAGCGAAGTGCCATCCCTGAAACGTCAGGCCGAGCAAAATCTCGCCAAGGCCGCTGCCATTGAGCCTTGGAATGCCGAGCACGTCGTCGCCCTAGGCATGCTGTTTTTTTCGGAGCACCTGCCGAAGCGCGCCGAAAGCTATTTTCGCAGGGCGCTCGAGCTCGAGCCAAAACATGAGCTGGCCCTGAAAAAACTGGCCGAGATCACCGGCCCTGGTAAAAGCCATTCCGCCTTACTGCTTGAAAAAGGAGAAACGCTGCTGGGTAAATTGCTGCCCTCGCTGTTCCGGCGCGGGAAACATTGACAGGCTCGGGAGACTTTCCGGACGTTACGGATGTTTTCATGCTCAAGGCGCGAGCTATTTCAGCGCTTTACATTTTCCCGGCATTCTTATAGAATGGACCAGGAGCCGAAATGGTTCCTTGCTGGCAAAACCAGTATGGAGGATAAAATGAAAGGGAACAAGAAACTGATCGCGATCTTGAATGCGCTTCTGGCCGACGAACTGACCGCTGTCAATCAATACATGGTGCATTCGGAAATGAACGCGAATTGGGGTTATGAAAAACTGCACAAGCATTTTGAAAAAAGGGCGATCGACGAAATGAAGCACGCCGAGAAACTGATCGGGCGCATCCTGTTTTTGGAGGGCATCCCGGTTGTTTCCGGCCTGAAAAAAATAACCATCGGCGCCGATGCGACCAAGCAGCTGGCCAACGACCATGCGGCCGAGGCCGGCGCGATTCTGGCCTACAACCAGGCCATCAAGCTGGCCGGGGAACTGGCCGATTTTGCCACCCGCGAAGTACTGGAAAAGATCCTGAATGACGAGGACGCCCACATCGACAAGATCGAGGAATTGCAGGACCAAATTTCCCAGATGGGCGCGGCTATCTTTCTAACCACCCAGGTCGGTTGATTCTTTAGTTTCATTTCTGAGAAGTGCTTTTCATCTTGCGGGAGTTTCTAGTCTTTTTTCCCCCAACCGGGCCAGCCGTCCCAGTACGGGTTGGATGTCAATCGTTTCTGCTCTGTTCCATCGGCTTTCATGGTATACACTTCATAATTGCCATCGCGTTCGGAATAAAAAGCGATAAGTCCGCCTGGAGTGGAGAGATCATTATTGCCCGGTTCAACGGGTTCCTTATCTCTCTGACAAGCCAAACCGGCTATTGCAACAACAGTCAAGAAAATTGCTAAAAGTAAAACCTTCAATTTCTTCATGTCGGGTTCTACTCCGCAGTTTTCGAAGGATTATTTTTCAACTTTGTCAACAATAATTTTATCTCATCTTTATATTCGCTATCTGTTATTTTTTCCAGAATATGTTCCAATGCAGTAACGCGGGCAACATGGAGCGCATCTTCTGATTTCGCTTCAATATCCGGTTTGACGCCAGTTCCTTCCCAGTTGGATTTGGTTATGGGATTGCATGATTCACATATGGATATTTGGGTTAAAATGTCTCCCTTTACAATGAAAACATCTATGGGATGGGCACCGCCTTTTGTCGTTTCACCAACCACTACCGCTCGTTTTAGTTTTTGCATCGTGTAAGTGAATCCTTCAGCTGCTGAAAATGTTTTGGAATTTGTAAGGATAAATAATTCAATATTAGGCAGATGCTTGCCGGGAATATCCGGGATTGACCAGGATTGTTTATTTTGCGATGCATCTCTGCAATTGGCGCTGCCTAAAAGGATTTTTTCCGCCGGGAGAAAATAACTTTGCAAAAGTGAGCTCATTTCACCGCCGCCATTATCCCGCATGTCAATAATGATTGCGTCCGAATTTGATAAAAATTTCATTGCTCCATTTAAAGCTTCTTCCAATATGTCAGTATCCGAGCAATATTTTATTTCAAGGTAACCTATATTCCCATCAAGAATTTCGACTTTTTTAAATCCGAAATTTCCTCTTTTATCAATTTCATAGTCCCGATCCTTTACTTTTTTTATTTCTTCCTCCGGTAACATTTTATTGTATGCTTTTACTTGATAGGCTTCTTCAGGGCTGTAGAATACAAATAAATGCTTGTCATTACTGATTTCTCTCAAGTCAGATGTCAGTTTTGCGCAGAATGGTTTCACTTCGGAAAAAGAAGCGTACACTCCTTTCTTTTGTTGTCGCTGAATGTACTTGGCCATCTTTTCGCCGATATCGGCAAAGACATACTTCTCCTTCATTAATTGAGCAACTTTGGTTACAACCTCTTTCTTTGTTTTTGCATCAATCAATAACTTTTCCTGAGCAAACAAGCCAGTGCAGGCAAGCAGCAGCAACAGATTCAGACCGAGTAATTTTTTCATTTTTTATTTCTCCTTGGCATTTTTACTATACTATGCTATTGCGTCGGGCGCATGCGCCAGAAATCGCGCAGGTTTTGGCCGCTGGCATTGTTGCCGCTGCCGATGTATAGGTAAGATCCGATTACAAATCCAACGGCCATGACCCGGGCTTGGCCGGCGCATTCGCCCCTGGCCACCCAGCTGTTGCCGGCCGGGTCATACTCCCATATTTCCTTGGACAGTGTCATGTTGGTGCCGGTACTGTCGATATTGGTCATCCCCATTCCCACATAACCCCTGCCGTTGACGGAAAATCCGAGCGCGTAGCCGCGAGCCGTGCCGGGAAAATCGGCTTTTCTTGTCCATGTGTCACCGGCCGGATCGTATTCCCAAAAATCGTTGGCTGCAATGAATGGCGGTCCTCCCAAAACGCCGGTGCCGACATAGCCTTTGCCGCCGATGACGAATCCGGCGGGAAGAAAGCGGCCGGCGCCAGGGAAATCGCCTTTCTTGGTCCAATGGCCGGCGGCCGGATCATATTCCCAGACATCCTTTTCCGAGCCGAGCGAACTACTCCCAGCCAGGATATAAACTTTTTGATTGACGACCAGAGCCACCGAACCCGATCGGGCTGCGCCGGGGAAAGCGCTTTTTTGCGTCCAGTGGTCCGCGGCCGGGTCGTATTCCCACAGGTCATTGACCGCTCCGGCGGAACCATTGGTGCTGCCCAGGCAGAGATAGCCTTTTTGCGCGATCGCGAAACCTACGCCCTCGATGACCGCGGTTCCCGGAAATGCAGTCTTGCTGGTCCAAGTATCGGCGCTGGCATCGTATTTCCAGCATTCGTTATGGGGCACAAAACTGTTGCCCATGCCCGAAACCACGTATGCCGCATTGTCGATCGCAAATGTCATTGAGCCGCGCTGGGCCTGGCCCCCGAAATTGGCTATCTGCCGCCATTCCCATGCTTGTGGTTCGGTCGGCGTCGTGTCATCCGTTTCCGTTTTGGGACTGCAGGCCATAATGGATAATGCCAGCAGCAATGCGCTTAAACCGATCCATTTTTTCATTATTTTCCTCCTTTCATTCTATTTTAATTTTGTTTAATCACCTGCGGGTTAAACGTGATTGCCGTTATTAATGAACTGCTGGCAAAACCTGACCAACTATAATATTAATAATATCAGTCCAATGATTTCCCGCCTGCGTCCAGTCCAGCCCTTGCGTCCAGCAGGTTGCGGTGACAATCAGGTTTTGATCGGGAACGATAAAGATGAACTGTCCGCCCCAGCCCATGGCAAATATATGCTTGCGCCCATAGGCATTGCCGATCCAGATCTGATAGCCATACTCGGGCCCATAAGGAATCGTATCATTAGTCGAGATTTTTGTTGTCGTCATGGCATTGATCCAGCTTTCCGGAACCACCTGAATCCCATTGTACCGCCCATGGTTCAAAATCAGATTGCCAAACTTGACCATATCCCTTGGCCTTAATTGCAGATCGCAGGCGCCATTGGGGTAGCCCCTGTCATCCTTGGTCCAAAGAAAGTCGGATATTTCAAGGGGATCGAACAGATTGCTTTTGGCGAAATCCAGCGTATTCTCTCCGGTTGCCTGGGTGATGATCACCGAGAGCAGATGTGAAGCGCCGTCACTGTAATTGAAGACCGTTCCCGGCTGGGCGACGAACGGTAAATCAATGATGTATTGCAAATGATCGGGCATGGCGATATAAGTGCTGTAAAGGCTATCCGGACCGGTACCATTCCAGGCATGGCCGAAGGACATTTTTAGAAGTTGTTCAATGGTGATATTTGCTTTGACTTCATCAGGGAAAGTGACTATCCCGGCCAGATATTTGCTGATCGGATCATTGATACTCTTGATGTATCCCTTGTCAAGGGCCAAGCCGACCAGCACTCCTGTGAAACTTTTGGTGACCGACATGACATTTTTTGTATTGTCGGGTCCATAGTCGTTGAAGTTGGTGAACTCTTCGGCGATAATTTCCCCATCGCGGGCGACAATCATGCTTATGGCACCGGCAACCTGTCGGAATGCCTCGAATGCTGTTTTAAGCTGAGCTTCATCGATATTGTGCTTTTCGGCTAAAGGGAACTGGTGGGTGACTTCCGTTTTCTGGCAGGCTGTAGGACTTACGATGGCCAGTAAAACAAGGGCAATCATGCATATGGTTTGAAAATTTTTCATTTTTCCCCGCTGCTCAATGCGTCGAGGGCCGCCAGGTCGGGCAGATGGCAGTATAGCTGCCCGGGGAATTGGTTACCCGCCTGACGTCTGTCCCGTCGGTGTTCATGACATAGACCTCCCAATGTTCCGCGGCGGCACGGTCCGATTCGAACGTGATGCGCGTGCCGTTCGCCGACCAGCGCGGGTAGTAGTCAAAGAAGTTGTTGTTGGTCAGTTGGCGGACATTGGTTCCATCATTGTTCATTACGAATATTTCATAGGTGGTCCTGCTGCCCGCCTCCCAGACGCCGGTAGAAAGCGAAAAAGCGATTTGACTTCCATCCGGAGACCAGGTTGGCATCCACTCGTCGACGCTCGTGTGGGTCAGCTGAAGCTCGTTGCTGCCGTCGATATTGCAAGTATATATTTCCTGGTTCCCCGAGCGGTTGGAAGTATAAATGAACCTGGCGCTATCCGGTGACCATTTGGCTGCAAATCCCTGCACGCCGATAGTTCGCTGATTGCTGCCGTCGGCATTCATCAACCATAATTCATTGCGGTTATTTTGCTGGGGAAACATTCTTGTGAAAGCGATATGCAATCCATTCGGCGACCAGGATGGCTCGCTGTCTTGCACGTTGCCAACGGCTGTCAACCGCGTCAAATTGGTTCCGTCAACATTGACCGTATGAATTGACCAGGTCAAATTGGTATTATCCATATAACCAACCAAGGCGAACCTTGTCCCATCGGGCGACCAGTCCAGATGGTTGAGCCCGATGTTGGCGAAAACCGCCTGCTTGTTTCCCGTGCCATCGGAATTGATGGTGTAAATTTTATGAATTTCACCTGCCGTACCCGGTTGGAAAGCGTAGGCGATCACTTCCACGGGGCCTGAAGGCGGCGGATCGGGATCGTTCGGCTCGTTTTTCTGGCAGCCGAATAAAGCGACCAGCCACAGCGTCGAAATGGCGATGCGTAAGAAATTTTTGGTAGACATAAGTTTTGCATTCATGTTTTGCTCCATAAAGTGGCATTGCCTACCTTACAAGATAATCTCTGGCAAATGATTTGTAATGAGAAAAAGTTACTTTTCTTGAAAATGTGAAAATAGTAATGGCATTTTTCAGGTATTATTTTTTTTTGCAGGAAAACGGCTGAAGAAATTATCCCGTTTAATCAATCCGGAGATGCTTGAACAAATCCACCAACTGGGCGCGGTTATTGACATTTAATTTTTGATAAATGCTATAAACGTGATTTTTGACGGTATGCACCGAAATAAACAGTTTATTTTCGATTTTCTTGTTGCTGCAGCCGCTCAGCACCAGCAGGATGATTTCTTTTTCACGATTGGAAATATTGTATTTGACACAAAACAGATTGAATGCCGATTCAAAACGGATTTTGCGGGCCAGTCTCTTGATGCGTGTTTTGTATAAAAAAACAATCAAACAGCCCAGGAGGGCAAAAATGATGGCCCGAAACCACCAGCTTGCCCAAAAAGGCGGACTCATGTGGATCCGCAGCAGCGCTCCTTTTTCATTCCAAACCCCGTCATTATTCGAGCCTTTAATCGCCAGCTGATAATTGCCGGGTTTCAGATTTGTCAGGGTCAACTGGTGTGTGTTGCCCAGAGGTGTCCAGTCTTTGCTGAGGCCGCTGATTTTATAGGCATATTGGTTGCTGGCCGGGTCAAAATAGCTCAAGGCGGCAAACTCGATGGTGATATGGTTGTCCTTATATGAAAGGTCAAGCTGTTTGCGTTCGGAAAAATCTCCGACCACCTTTCTCCCGGAAGGGTAAATGGTTATGGCAGTAATCAAAACTGGCGGTGCATTCGGATTGTCTTTTATCTTGGCCGGGTCGAAAGCGTTAAAACCGTTGATGCCGCCAAAAAACATCGTCCCATCGAGGCTCTTGAAATAGGCGCCATTGTTGAATTCCAGATGCTGGACTCCATGGGCGGTGGTATAGTTTTTAAAAATACGGGTGCGCGGATCGAATTTTGCAATGCCGTGGTTGGTGCTGAGCCACAAGTTCCCCTCATTATCCTCCAGAATTCCGTAAACCGTGTTGTTGCCTAATCCGTCTTTTTCCGAGAAATTGGCAAAGCTGTTTTTCCGCGGATCGAAACGGTCCAGACCGCCATTCGTTCCGATCCAGAATATCCCCTGCCGGTCTTCATAGATCGAAAAAATGAAGTTATTGCTGAGGCTGTTGGCTTGTCCGGGCTGTTTAACAAAGTGTAAAAATTTAACCGGTTTGCCGCTGCCTTCATCCGCCGGCAACATTTTGTTCAGGCCGCCGCCCCAGGTACCGATCCACATGAATCCCCGCCGGTCTTGGAATAGCGAATAAATTCTATTGCCGCTGATACTGTCAGGATCTTCGGGGTTGTAACTAAAATACTGGAAGTGCTCGCGCTTCGGGTCCAACCTGTATAATCCGATTACGGTTCCAATCCAGAGATTTCCGGATCGATCCGCAAAAATTCTGTAGATAGTGCTTGTATTGAGACTATTGCCGGAAAAAGGGTCGGCAGGGAATTGAATGAAATTTTCGCTGTGCGGAACCACGCGCACCAGGCCGCGACCCGTCGCCAGCCATATAAAGCCGTCCCGGTCCTGGCAAATGGACCGCAGGGCCCACACGTTGTTGGTTGACGGCACCCGGGGATCAAAGAAATAGCGGCGGAAGGTATTGGCCCGCCGGTCAAACTCATTCAAACCGTTCTGGGTACCGATCCAAATTTTCCCGGCCTGATCTTCGAAAAAAGAGGTGACCCCATTGTTGCTTAAACTGTTGTCATCCTCGGGCCGGTTCTGGAAATGATCGAAATAAGCGCCTTGCGCATACAACGTATTGATTCCTTCCTGAGTGCCAAACCACAGCGACCCGGCGCGGTCCCTGCAGATGGACAGAATAATATCACTGCTGATGCCATTGGGATTGCCGGCCGATTTTAAAATAAACTGTGAGTTGACGGCCCGGGTGTCATAGCGGATCAGACCCCGGTTGCTGGCCACCCACAAAATACCCGCCTCATCCAGATATAGCGCACGCACAAAGGGCAAAACCGAAAGGTTGATGTAATCCGGATTGGTAATGCAATGGGCAAAGGTGCCGGTGGCCGCGTCGAAGCGATCCACGCCCATGTCGGTACCGATCCATAAATAGCCGGCCGGATCTTCGCTGATAGCGGTTACAAAATCGTGGCTCAGGCTCTTGGGGTTTTTTTCCTCATGGTTGTAATGCCTGAATGTTTTATTTTTTGGGTCGTAGCGAGTGAGGCCGGTAAAGGTGCCGATCCACAGATAACCGCTTTTGTCGCTGCATAACGCCCGCACATAACTATTGCCAAACCCCTTGGCCGGATCGGGATTTTTTATTAATTTGACAAAAAAACCCTTCTCGCGGGAATAGCCATCCACGCCATTTTCGTTGCCGATCCACAGGACTCCGTCGCGGTCTTCAATCAGGGCTTCAATAATATTGCCGCTCAGGCTTCGGGCGTCGTCCGCATCATGCTCGAAGCGTTCAAACTTTGATTGGCGGGGATCATAACAATTCAATCCGCCGCCATATGTGCCGACCCAGATGTAGCCCTGGCGATCTTCGCAAAGGGTCAGAATCGATTTCTCGCTCAGGCTGGCCGGATCGTCTTCATTGCTTTTGAAAACAGTGAAATTGTTGCCGTCATAGCGGTTCAACCCGTCCTGGGTGCCGAACCACATAAAACCCACATGGTCCTGTATGATTGCCAACACATTGCTCTGCGACAAGCCATTGTCCATGGTGATGTGCTGAAAACGAAAATCGGCTGTGCCGGCCCAGCTGCTGGCGGCCAGCTCGGCGAGCAGAATCAACGCAAAAACCAGGCCGGGAAAATTATTTTTTGACACTGCCGTCCTTGAAAAAAAGCAGCTTCAGCTGAAGCGCATCTGGCGCAGTCGGGCCACCCGCTCCTCGAGCGGCGGATGGGTTGAAAAGAGGGACAGCAGGCTCTTGCCGCTCAAGGGCGAAACGATGAACAGGTGCGCCGTTTGCTGGGTGGCCTGCAGGGGAAGTCTCTTGGCATAGGCGGTCAGCTTTTCCAGGGCCGTTGCCAGGCCTTCTGGATTGTGGGTCATCTGGGCGGCTCCGGCGTCGGCCCGGTACTCCCGGGAACGGGAAATGGCCAGCTGGATGATGGTGGCGGCCAGGGGAGCCAATACGGCCATCATGATCATGCCCAGTACGCCGCCTCTCCTGTCGTCATCGTGCCCGCCGCCAGAAAACAGGCCAAGCCAGCGCATCTGGTAGCCCAAAAACATGATGGCACTGGCCAGGGTGGCGGCAATGGTGGCCAGCAGCGTGTCGCGGTTGATGACATGGGTCAGCTCGTGGGCGATCACCCCCCTCAACTCGGCCTCCCCCATCAGTTGGATGATGCCCCGGGAAAGGGCGATAGCCGCTTTGGCCGGATTGCGGCCGGTGGCGAAGGCGTTCGGGGATTCCTGGTCGAAAACATAGATTTTGGGCATGGGAATCTGCGCCTGCTGGGAAAGCTCACGGACCATGGCGTGGACCTTTGGTGCTTCGCTCTCGGGCAATTCGCTGGCCCGGTAGGATTTGAGAACGAACGTATCGGAAAACCAGTAGGCGACGAAGTTGGTCAGGCCGGCAAACGCCAGGGCCAGCAGCATGCCCTGCTGGCCGCCGGCCATGCCGCCGATAAACAAAAATATCCCGCTCAGGGCTCCAAGCAATAGAACGGTTTTCAGGTTATTCACGATTCACCTCCTTCTTTTCTTTGACCAGGACGACGACCTTTTCATTTTTTTTCATCAGCCACAATTTTTCACGCGCCTTTTCCTCAAGCGCCATTGGATTTTCGCGCAGCATGTCGATTTCCTTGGTCAACCTGAGTTTTTCGGATTCGAGTTCCTTGATGGTTTGCTGCAGGGCCTTGATCTGCTTTTGGGTCTTGATAATCTCCAGAAGGCCGCGGTCCCCGAAAATGAAGGCCATGATCAGAATCAGGAGAAAGAAAACCAGCAGCAGGGCCAGGCCCCGGGATTGGAAAAGCGAATTTTCCTTATTGTTCAAGCAATTTCCTTCCTGTTTGCAGCAGCCGCTGCACCTGGCGCAGGCTGGGGGCTTCGGCGCCGATGCGGATCACGTTGCTGGTTCCCGACTCGCGGAGCAGGAGCCGGGAATCGGCAAAAATGAATTTGATGCCGTCGATGTATTTGATCTTCAGCAATTCCAGGCCGGGGAAAGCGAAATTTTTCTCCTGCAGAAGTGAAAGAAACTTTTCGTGGCGCCGGACGCTTTTGGCCACTTGGGTCTCGCGATTGAACAATGGCGGAAAGCGACGGGCGAATTGGCCCAGCAGCTGCGGCAAGGACAGCTGGGCATGGGCCAGCATCTCGCTGATGAGCAGGTTGAACAGGATGCCGTCCCGGCAGGGAACGGGGCCGTTCAAAGCGGCTCCGTTGGTCCCCTCCACGCCGATGAAGGCATTGCGCGAGGAAAGCATGTCGGCCAGGAATTTAAAGCCGACCGGGGTCTCGTGCACTTTGCGCTGATAGCGCTCGGCGACGCGGGCGATCTGGTCGGTGGAGGAGACCGATTTGACGATATCCCCGCTCATTTTTCTCACCGTGATCAAATATTCGATCAGGGGCGGCATGAGCAATTGGGCATCGATGAAGCGGCCGCGAGGGTCGATGATCCCGAAGCGGTCGCTGCCGATATCGGTGGCCAGGCCGATATCGGCCCCCTTGCTCGCCACCAGCCTGGACAACTCCCTCAGGTTAATCTGGCTGCAGGAGGGGGTCACGCCTCCGAAATAGGAGTCGGAGTAATTATGGATGGCGGTGATTTCAATGCCGTGGTCAGCGAGCAGGCGGTCCAGATAGTCGCGGGAAGTGCCGAACAAATTGTCGACGATGATCTTGAGCCGGGCGCGTTTGATGAGATCCAGGCGGACCGTGGCGGCGATATGGTCCAGATAGGGAGGGCGGATGTCGAGAGAATGAATGAGGCTCGCATCGGAATATTGATGCTTGAAACAGAAGCCGGCGGCTATTTTCCTTATTTCATTTTCGAGCAACAGGGTTCTGGAAGGCAGGGCGGGAGCGCCGCTGGCGGTAAATATTTTAATGCCGTTGTAGATGGGTTCATTCAGGCTGGCGGTGAAGCACATCCCGCCGCGCATCTGTTTTTGAACGATCGCCAGGGCCATGGCCGGCGTGGGGGCGTCGCGGAGGGGGAAAAAAACATCGATCTTGTTCAGGGCCAGGATCTGGGCCGCCTTCTGGGCGAATGTCTCCGACAGATAGCGGCTGTCGTAATTGATCATGACCGCGATTTCCTTGCCGCCGTGGGCCCGTTTGAGCAGGTTGGCGAAAGCCTGGGCAACCAGCCGCACCTTGGCGAAGGTGAAGTCCTTCCCCATCCTGGCCTGCCAGCCGTCCGTGCCAAATCTGATTTCAGTCATCCATCTAAAAATAGCATAATTGCGGCTGGCCCGCAACCCGTTTTTGCTGAAAACGGAGATGGCATTTGGCGGCAAGATCCGGGTCAGGCGTTGCCGGTGGCCTTCGACGGGGCGCAAACGGGCAGTTGAAATGGCGGCCGATTTCCCGTACAATACTGCCGGGCTTTTTTAGCCAGCAAGGAGAACGTGCGATGGGCTTGACAAAAAAGGGAAAAAACCTCTGGTTCTTTGAGGATTTGTATTCCGATGCCACTTACGGTTTCCAGGTGTCGAGGGTGATCGTGCCGGAAACCGATACCGGCTTTCAGAAATTGATGATCCTGGAAACCGACCGTTTCGGCCGCGTCCTGGTCCTGGACGGCATTGTGCAGCTGACCGAAGAGGATGAAGGCATTTACCATGAGTGGATCGCCCATTGGCCGGTCTTTTCCCTGAACCGGCCGGCAAAACATGTGCTGATCATCGGTGGCGGAGATTGCGGCGTGGCCCGCGAAGTGTTGCGCCACCGGTCGGTGCAAAAGGTGACCATGGTGGAGATCGACAAGATGGTCTGCGACCTCTGCCGCGAACATATGCCGGCCGTATGCGCCGGCGTTTACGAGGATCCCCGCTTCAAGCTGATCATCGGCGACGGCGCCGAAGTGATCAGGCAGATGAAGGGGAAGTGCGACGTGATCGTCATCGATTCCACCGACCCGATCGGCCCGGCCAAGAGCCTCTTCAATACCGACTTTTATCAGAGCGTTTATGACGCGCTGGTCGATGGCGGCATCACCATCCACCAGACCGGGGCATTGATCCTGCAGCCCTTCGAATGCCCCGGAAGCTGGCGGCAGATCGAACGCAGCTTCGATGACGTGCGCGTGGTCCAGTTCGCCAACGTGAGCTACATGGGCGGCCCGTTTAGCCTGACCGCCGGCTCCAGGGGCAGAAACGTGTTCAAGAACGCCCAGCGCAACGCCCAGAAAGCCTATAAAAAAGCGGGCTTCAGCACCAGTTGG